>NZ_JBWKYU010000030.1:0-25101 GCF_059423925.1 Pseudomonas sp. GW458-11-26-14-LB4 | reverse complement strand
CTCCGGTGACCGTGACCTTGAGCAACGGCGCCGTGATCACCATCGAAGCTGGCAAAACCACCGGCACCGTGACCGTCGATGCACCGAAAGACGACGTCTACAAAGATGCCGGCAAGGTCGAAGTCACTATCAAGGATGCGTCCGGCGGAAACTTCGAGAATCTGGTGCCGAGCACTGTTCCGGCGGTTACCGAAGTCACCGACACCATCGACACCACCACGGTCAAACTGACCGCGACCGAGTCGGCGGCTGAAGGCGGCACCGTCACTTACACCGCCACCGTGGGCGCACCTGTCACCGGTTCGCCAGTCACCGTGACCCTGTCCAACGGTCAGTCGATCACCATCGAAGTCGGCAAAACCACTGGCACCGTCACCACCACCGCACCGAACGATGCGCTGACCGGTCACACGCCGTTGACCAACGCGATCACCGGTGTGACGGGCGGCAACTACGAAAATCTCGTGGCTGACAAAACCCCGGTCAGCACCACCGTCACTGACACGGTCGACACCACCAACCTGACCCTCAGCGCCACCAATTCGGTTGCCGAGGGCGGTTCGATCACTTACACCGCCACACTGACCAACGCTGCGGGCACTCCGGTGACCGTGACCTTGAGCAACGGCGCCGTGATCACCATCGAAGCTGGCAAAACCACCGGCACCGTGACCGTCGACGCACCGAAAGACGACGTCTACAAAGACGCCGGCAAAGTCGAAGCGACCATTTCGACCGCCACCGGTGGCAACTTCGAGAACCTGGTGCCAAGCACCGTTCCGGCCGTGACCCAGGTCACCGATACCATCGACACCACCACGGTGAAACTCACCGCGACCGCGTCGGCGGCTGAAGGCGGCACCGTCACCTACACCGCGACCGTAGGTGCGCCAGTGACTGGCTCGCCTGTGACCGTGAACCTGTCGAATGGCCAGAGCATTACCATCGAAGTCGGCAAGACCACCGGCACCGTGACCACTACCGCGCCGAACGACGTGCTGAACGGTCATGCACCGCTGACCAACGCAATCACCGGCGTGAGCGGTGGCAACTACGAAAATCTGGTGGCTGATAAAACCCCGGTTTCGACCACCGTCACCGACACCGTCGATACCACCAATCTGTCGCTCAGCGCGACCGGCACCGTGGCCGAAGGCGGTTCGATCACCTACACCGCGACCCTGACCAACGCCGCTGGCTCGCCAGTGACCGTGACCTTGTCGAACGGTGCAGTGATCACTATCGAAGCGGGCAAAACCGCCGGCACCGTGACCGTTCCTGCGCCAGCCGACGACGTCTACAAGGACGCCGGCAACGTACAGGCAACGATCACCAACGCCAGCGGTGGCAACTTCGAGAACCTGGTCACCAGCACCACACCAGCGGTGACCAGCGTTACTGACACCATCGACACCACCACCGTGAAGCTGACTGCAACCGCGACCGCGGCTGAAGGTGGCACCGTCACTTACACCGCTACCGTGGGAGCGCCGGTAACCGGCTCGCCTGTGACCGTAAACCTGTCCAACGGTCAGTCGATCACCATCGAAGTCGGCAAAACCACCGGCACCGTGACCACCACCGCGCCGAACGACGTGCTGAACGGTCATGCACCGCTGACCAACGCCATCACCAACGTCAGCGGCGGTAACTACGAGAACCTGGTTGCCGACAAGACCCCGGTCTCGACCACCGTCACTGACACCGTCGACACCACCAACCTGTCCCTGAGCGCTACCAACTCGGTCGCCGAGGGTGGTTCGATCACTTACACCGCAACCCTGACCAATGCTGCGGGCACTCCGGTAACCGTGACCTTGAGCAACGGCGCCGTGATCACCATCGAAGCGGGCAAAACCACCGGCACCGTGACCGTTCCTGCGCCAGCGGACGATGTCTACAAAGACGCCGGCAACGTGCAAGCCACGATCACCAATGCCACGGGCGGCAACTTCGAAAACCTGGTGACCAGCACCACGCCAGCAGTGACCAGCGTTACCGACACCATCGACACCACCACCGTGAAGCTGACCGCAACCGCAACAGCGGCCGAGGGTGGCACCGTCACCTACACCGCTACCGTGGGTGCGCCGGTGACTGGCTCGCCGGTAACCGTGAATCTGGCCAACGGTCAGTCAATCACCATCGAAGTCGGCAAGACCACCGGGACCGTGACCACTACCGCGCCGAACGACGCGTTGACCGGCCACACACCGCTGACCAACTCGATCACCAACGTTTCTGGCGGCAACTACGAAAACCTCGTGGCCGACAAGACGCCGGTCAGCACCACCGTGACTGACACCGTTGACACCACCAACCTGACGCTCAGCGCGACCGGCACCGTGGCCGAGGGTGGCTCGATCACCTACACCGCGACCCTGACCAACGCCGCTGGCTCACCAGTGACCGTGACCCTGTCGAACGGCGCCGTGATCACCATCGAAACCGGTAAAACCACGGGCACCGTGACCGTTCCTGCGCCAGCTGACGACGTCTACAAAGACGCCGGCAACGTGCAGGCGACGATCAAGTCCGCCACCGGCGGCAACTTCGAGAACCTGGTCACCAGCACCACACCAGCCGTGACCAGCGTCACCGACACTATCGACACCACCACCGTGAAGCTGACCGCGACCACGACGGCGGCCGAAGGTGGCAACGTGGTCTACACCGCGACCGTCGGCGCGCCAGTGACAGGCTCGCCTGTGACCGTGACCCTGGCCAACGGTCAGTCGATCACCATCGAAGTCGGCAAAACCACCGGCACCGTGACCACTACCGCGCCGAACGACGCGTTGACCGGCCACACGCCGCTGACCAACGCGATCACCAACGTCAGCGGCGGCAACTACGAAAACCTCGTCGCCGACAAGACACCGGTCAGCACCACCGTCACCGACACCATCGACACCACCAACCTGTCGCTCAGCGCGACCGGCACCGTGGCCGAAGGTGGTTCGATCACCTACACCGCAACCCTGACCAATGCCGCTGGCTCGCCAGTGACCGTGACCCTGAGCAACGGTTCGGTGATCACCATCGAAGCGGGCAAGACCACCGGCACCGTGACCGTTCCTGCGCCAGCCGACGACGTCTACAAGGACGCCGGCAATGTGCAGGCCACGATCACCAACGCTACCGGCGGCAATTTCGAAAACCTGGTGACCAGCAACACACCAGCCGTGACCAGCGTCACCGATACCATCGACACCACCACCGTCAGCATCACCGGCAGCACCTCGGTGACCGAAGGCCAGACCGCCAGCTACACCGTCAGCCTGACCCACCCGGCGCAGACCGAAGTGACCCTGAAAATCGTCTACAGCGGCACCGCCGCCGACGGTTCGGACTTCACCGGCGTGTACACCGTGAAGATCCCGGCCGGTGCCAGCAGCGCGCAGTTCAACGTTGCGACCATCGACGACAAGATCACCGAAGGCACCGAGAACTTCGTGGTCAAGATCGACTCGGCCACCGGTGGCAACTTCGAAAACCTGGCGGTCAGCAGCACCAATGGCAGCGTCAGCACCTCGATCATCGACAACGATGCACCGCCGGTCATCGACCTCGACGCCAACAACTCCAGCGGTGCAACGGGTGCCGACTACAAGGTGACCTTCACCGAGAACACCCCGGGCGCAGGCGTGTCGATTGCCGACACCGACATCAAGATCACCGACCCGGACAGCACCATGCTGACCGGCGCCACCGTCGTGCTGACCAACCGTCAGGACGGCGATGCGCTGAATCTGGGCAACAGCGTCAACGGCATCACCATCAACGCCAACAGCACCAACGGCACCGTCACCCTGACCCTGTCGGGCTACGCGACGCTCGCCGACTACATGCAGGCGATCAAGAACATCAGCTTCACCAACAGCAGTGAAGATCCGAGCACCGTGCCACGGATCATCACCGTGACCGTGACCGATGGCGGCAACTACTCCAACACCGCGACCACCACGGTCAACGTGGTGGCGGTCAACGATGCGCCGGTCGCTGCACCGGTCAACGTCACCGGCACCGAAGACACCCCGCTGGTTCTCGGCTGGTCGACCTTCGGCGTCAGCGACGTCGACAGCCCGGCCAGCAGCCTGGGCGTGAAAATCACCCAGCTGCCGGGCGAAGGCAAACTGCAGTATCTGGACGGCTCGACCTGGAAAGACGTCGCCAACAACCAGACTTTCAGCAAGGCCGACATCGACGCCGGCAAGCTGCGCTTCGTGCCGGATGCCAACGAGTCGGGTGTGAACGGTTACGGTGGCACTGGCGTTGGTAACAATCAGGCCGACTACGCGCAGATCAAATTCCAGCCAACCGACGGCCAGTTGCTGGGCAACACTGGCACCATCAAGATCGACATCACGCCGGTGGCGGATGCACCGACCCTGTCGGTGGCCGACAACAGCGTGAAGTCCACCGGCCTGATCAAGGAAGTCTGGACCGGTCTGTCGGGCCTGGGCACCGACGGCAGCGGCGCCAACTCGACCACCCTGAAAAACGTGATCGACGGCGCAGGCAAGCCGAACACCAGCGGCACTGTGAACAACGTGCAGTCCGACGGCAGCGTGACCGCCGGCACTGCGTCGAAAACCTCGGGCCTGATTTATCTGGAAGCCGGCAAGACCTATACCTTCAGCGGCACCGGTGATGACAGCCTGCTGGTGACCATCGGCGGCAAGAACGTGGCCTCGACCACGTGGGGCGCGGGCGGCAACCTCAACGGTTCGTTCACCCCGACCACCAGCGGTTACTACACCCTGGACATCTACCACCACAACCAGAGCGGCCCGGGCAGCTACGACGTCAACCTGTCGGTCAACGGCAGCACGCCGATCGACCTGAGCAGTGCCGGCGTGCCGATCTACACCGGCGTGCAGGATCTGGTGAATGCCGGCGTGACCGTCTCCGATCTGCACGGCAACAACGGCGAAGGCTATTACGACGGCTACAAACTCAACACCGGCGCCGAAGGCACCACGGTGAAACTGTCGTCGATCAGCACCGCGCTGACCGATACCGACGGCTCGGAAACCCTGAGCATCAAGATCAGCGGCGCACCGGTCGGCTCGGTACTGAGCGACGGCGCAGGCCACAGCTTCACCGTGACCGCCACCAGCGGCGACGCCAACGTCACCGGCTGGAACCTCGGCACCCTGACCGTAACCCCGCCGACCTACTACAACGGCCAGTTCAACCTGACCGTGACCTCGACCTCCACCGAACAAGTCGGCGGCTCGGCCAGCACCACTGCGACCATCCCGGTCACCGTGGTGCCAGCGGTTTACAACGCGGTGGTCGCCACTTCGGCGGACGACACCGTCACCGGCACCGACGGCAACGACATCATCGTCGCCGACATCGGCGGCCTGACCGTGGTGCCGGGCACCAACTACAACATCGCGTTCATGGTCGACAGCTCAGGCAGTATGAGCGCCTCGTCAATCAACGCCGCCAAGGACTCGCTGACGTCGGTGTTCAACACCCTCAAGCAGAGCCTGGGCAGCAACTCCGGCACGGTAAACATCTTCCTGGTGGACTTCGATACCCAGGTCAACAAGTCGGTGTCGGTGAACCTCAACGACCCGAACGCACTGACCTTGCTCAAGGCGGTGCTGGACTCGATGTCGTCCGGCGGCGGCACCAACTACGAGGACGTGTTCAAGGCCACGGCGAACTTCTTCCAGAGCGCCGAAGCGCTGGCCAACACCGGGGCGAAGAACCTCACGTACTTCATCACCGACGGCCAGCCGACCTACTACCAGAGCAACGAGCAGACCAACCCGACGCTGTACGGCAACGTGAAGCTCGATGACGTGGTGAAAACCAGCAACTACAAACTGGGCGACAGCTTCAGCACCTACATCGACAACACCCACTACCTGAGTATCAACACTGCCGGCGCCGTGGTATTGCAGACGTACAAGAACGGCAGCTGGAGCTGGAACAGCCTGGGTACCATCCACGCTCAGGGTGACGGTACCTACGAGATCTCGAGCCTGGCGGGCAACGGCAGCAGCACCACGACGACGACCACCGATAACGCGAGCAGCGGTTTCGCCTTGCTCAACGGTTTGTCGAACGTGGAGGCCATCGGCATCAACAGCGGTGTCAGCCTCAACGACCTGAAACCGTACGATTCGGACAAGACGCCGCAAACCAACATCGATCCGAAGGACCTGGCCAACTCAATCATCGGCCACACCGAAGCGACGATGCCGGGCAACGACACCGTCAGCGGTGGCGACGGCAACGACATCCTGTTCGGCGACCTGGTGAGCTTCAACGGCATTGCCGGCGAGGGTTATCAGGCGATGCAGGCGTTCGTGGCCAAGGAAACCGGGGTCGACGTCAGCAAAGTCACCACCAGCAACGTGCACCAGTACATCACCGAGCACTATCAGGCGTTCGATGTGTCCGGTGCCCACGATGGCAACGACACGCTGCTGGGCGGCGCGGGCAACGACATCCTGTTCGGCTCGGGCGGCAACGACCTGCTCGACGGCGGCAAGGGCAATGACATCCTGCTCGGCGGCACCGGCAACGACACGCTGATCGGTGGTCAGGGCAACGACATCCTGATCGGTGGTTCGGGTGCCGACACCTTCGTCTGGAAGGCGGGCGACACCGGCAACGACGTGATCAAGGACTTCAAGGCCAGCGAAGGCGACCGCATCGACCTGCGTGATCTGTTGCAGGGTGAGAGTGGCAGCACCATCGACAACTTCCTGAAGATCACCACGGTCGACGGTGTGTCGTCGCTGCAAGTCAGCTCGGGCGGCAAGTTCAACTCGGGCGATGCCGCAGCCGCCACACCGGACGTGACGATCAAACTGGAAGGCAACAACTGGTCCACGGCCAACATTCACAACCTGATTGCCGGCAGTGATCCGACCATCAAGGTCGACCACAACAACAGCTGATGCGTGAAAAACGGCCGCCCCACTTGGGGCGGCCGTCACGTTTGCGGCGCTTGAACCGGTGACGATTTCGTCGGCGCACCGCATACTCGCGCGCAGTTGGCTATGCTGCTGACAGCATGACGCTGGTCCATTTCCGAGGGATGCTCAATGTTTTACGTGCAACGCGATGCGCAGGGTCAGTTGATTCGCGTGGAAGCTGCGGCCTACGCCGAGGCCACGGAAACGCTGCCGGCCGACCACCACGAAATCCAGGCCTGGTACGCCAACGAGGCCGTGGAGAACAGCCTCAAACAGCTCAAGCAGAGCGACCTGGAAATGATCCGGGTACTCGATGACCTGATTCAGGTACTGACCCAGAAAGGCGTGATCCGCGTCACCGACCTGCCAGCGGCGGCCCAGGCCAAGTTGATGGACCGGACCCAGGCGCGGGAAGCGCTGGGCGGGTTGAGTCAGTTGATTGATGAGGATGAGGGCGGGTTGATCTGATCCGTTTGATCGCCCCCACGCGGAGCGTGGGAGCGATCAGTCAGCCCCAGGGTTTCGGTTCGCCGAAGAGCTGCCCCTGAACCCCATACAACCCCATCTCGCGAATCACCGACAATTCCCCTTCCGTCTCGACCCGTTCGGCAATCAACGGCAGATCAATGCTGTGCGCCGCACGCTGGATCGCTTCGATGAACAGACGCTTGTCGCTTTCCTGATCGATCGCCCGGATGTAGCTGCCATCGATCTTCAGGTACGCCAGCCCCAACCGCGCCAGGTTGCCGATCATGCTGAAGCGCCCGCCGAAACGCTGCAGGCTCAGGGAGAAACCGAGCTCGCGCAGGCGCCGGGTCAACTGTTCCAGCACCGCTTGCTCCGGCAATTGTTCCTCGCCGATTTCCAGGGTCAGGCGCGCACCGAGGTTGGAATGCGCTCGCAGAATCTCGAACACTTTGTTCAACGCCTGCGGATCGGCCAGGGTCGCCGAGGACAGATTCAGCGCCAGCGATTCTTCATGACCGGCCATCTGCTCCAGCACCCGCTCGAGCATCAAACGGTCCAGCCGTGCGGTCCAACCGAAACGTTCAAGCCACGGCAGGAAACGCCCGGCGGGAATGGTCTGGCCCTGCTCGTCGAGCAAGCGCGACAGCACCTTGTAATGCAGCACCAGTTGCGTGTCCTGCGCCGCCACTACCGGCTGGAAGAACAGCTCGAAACGCCGCTGATTCAACGCCTGATCGAGCAAACGGTGCCAAGCGTGGTGATCGTCACCGACGTCCGCCACCAGGCTCTGATCGAGGCACGCCCAGTTCTGCTCACCCTGCCCTTCGGCCTGGGCCAGCGCCTGATCGCCGAGGCTGAGGACCGCTTGCGGCGAATCGCCGTGAGCGAACGGCGCCAGGCCGATAGAAGCCACGGCGGCCACGTCGGTGGCGCCTGTCGCGTGCAGGCTGCTCAGGGCACAGTCGAGACTCTGCGCCAGTTGCAGCGCCTCTTCGCGGGTCAGCCCCGGCGCCAGCACGGCGAATTCACCACCGCGAATGCGGGTGATGAGGTTCTGGGTTTCCGGGTATTTGGCGCACTCGCGGGACAGTTGCTCGCCAACCGCTTTCAACAATTCATCGGTACGCTGACCGCCAAGGCGCTGGTTCAGCCCAGCCAGATCCTTGACCCGCAACAGCAGCAGATAACCGGAACTGGCCTGCTCCGGGTTGCTCACCCGCGCATTCAGCTGCATCTCGAAATAACGCCGGTTGGCCAACCCGGTGAGGTTGTCCTGATAGGATTCGGTGCGCAGTTTTTCACTGCGCTCTGCCTGCTCCTGAAACAGCGCCTTGAGCTTCTCGACCATCTGGTTCATCGCCAGCACCACACGGCGCAATTCAGGCGTGCGCGGCAGGTCCGGCAGGCTGAGGAACTCACGACGGGCGATGGCGTGGGATTGCTTGACCATGTAATCCAGCGGCTTCAGTTGCCGACGCAGCAACAACGCGCCCAGCACCGCACTCACCGCGCCGCAGACCAGCAACCAGCCCAGGCTGCCGAGTGCGCTCTGCCAGAGTTTGGCCAAAGCGAACATCGGGTGGCTGACCACCTCGACCCGCGCCGCCTGCTCCCAGCCACGGCTGACCAGCGCATCGCCACCGGCCGGTTCCAGGCCGATCAATTTGACGAACCAGTCCGGCACGTTGGTGACCGCCGGAATGCCATTGCGCTCGACGATGGTCTGGTCGGTCTTCAGGTCGACCACGCGGATGCTCGAGTAATAACCGCTGTCGAAGATCGAACTGACCAGCAACTCGACCATCGCCGGGTCATCGATGTTCGGCGTCAACGACAGCGCCAGCGCCGTGGCCGCATCCTGGGCGTGGGAGCGCAACTGGTTGACGTACTGGGTGCGCGAGCTCTCCAGACTGACCATGAAGCTGCCGGTGAAGGCGACCACCAGGAACAGACAGATAGCGATCAACAGCTGTTTGAACAAAGACATCTGAGCGCGTGCTCCTAGTTAGTCGTCTCGACCGGAAATCCTTCGGCCTGCATTTTCTTCAACACATCCTGCCAGCGTGACAGACGCTTGGTGTCACCGACCTTCTTGTTGCCCTTGGCGCCCGGCAGGTACAACCCTTCGGCATTGAAAGAGTAGACCGGCAGCAAATCGGTTCGCTCGGCGGCCGGCTTGATCGGGTCGATCAGGCTGTCGAGCACCAGCGGCATGGCGTCAGGGCTGGAATAGTAAGTCAGGACCATGTGCGCGCGGTTCTGGCGCAGCGCCTTGACGTAGGTGATGCGCAACTTGTCACTGGCCACACCGAGGTGGCGCAGGCTGAAATACTTGGCGATCGCATAGTCTTCGCAGTCGCCGGCGCCTTTCCACAAGGCTTCGATGGGGGTTTCCCAATAGTCGACCTCGTGCCACAGATCGATGTCTTCGACGTAGCGCATCTGTTTGTTGAAAAACAGGTTCACCACTTTAAGCTTTTCCATCTCGCTGACCTGCTTCTGCGTGGCCAGCAGATTCTGCCAGGCATCGATCCGCTGTTGCCCGGCACCCAACGGCCCGTACAGCGCCGTGGCCTTGCGGCTGATCGCGGAAAAATCCCAATCGGCATGCAGGCCGCCCAGCATGATGCCGGCCAGCAGCAGCGCGCAGGCAAGCCAGCGCGCGATCCGTGGGAACGCGAAACGTACCGCCAATGCAAGGCATCCAGGGCAGAGAGGAAAGCGCTTGATGGTGAAGGTTAGCCCAGCAAAAAACAATGGCACCCTGAGATCATCGCTGGCGCGCTAAACTTCAGATGTGACAGGGTTCTTCTACACGGTTTGACAACCTGTAGAGCAATCACTAGTGTCCTTTGGATCCAAATCCGCAGTCATAGGGTGTGCAGTTGTGACCCAGAAGCCCAAGCCACTCCACAGCATCAAAGTCGACGGCCCGATTCCCGCGCATCTGGCGCGCTCGGTCATCGAAGAAACCCTGCGAGCCGCGATTCTCGACGGGCGCCTGCCCTGCGGCACCGCCGTGCGCCAGCAGGACCTGGCCGACCTGTTCGGTGTCAGCCGCATGCCGGTGCGCGAAGCCTTGCGCCAACTTGAGGCTCAGGGCCTGCTCAGCGTGATTGCCCACAAGGGCGCCGTGGTGGCGCCGCTGATTCAGGGCGATGCAACGCAAACCTATGAGCTGCGCATCCTGCTGGAGTCAGAAGCGCTGCGCCAGTCGATCCCGCTGCTGACCCCGGCCGATCACGAACGCGCGGCCGGCTACATCGAAGAACTGGAAAACGAACACGACTACACCGAAATCGGCCGGCTCAACCGTCTGTTTCACATGGCGCTCTACAGCAAGGCGCCAAATGGCCGGCTGTTGCGACTGGTGGAAGACGGCCTGAATGAAGAAGAACGCTTCCTGCGCTTCAACCTCGAGGCCATGGGCCTGGGCAAACTCTCCCAGGACGATCACCGCGCGTTGTTGCAGGCCGTGAAAGAGCGTGACACCCCGCACGCCGTGACACTGCTGGAGCAACACCTCAATCGCGGTGTCGAGGTGATCACCCGTTACCTCGCCAGCTCAGCCGGCCAAAGCCGTAAAGCAGCACGCTGAATTCTCCCTCCCGGGTGAGCCTCCACTCACCCGGCGAATAACCCGCTTACAAATCCCCCCACCGGTCACGGTCATTTGCCGTGGCACATCGACGCCTGCGCTCTAACCTCCCCCTGCTTTGAACAGCCCGGAATTTGCACCGCAAGGAAGTCATTTTCGACGATAGCCGCGGCGCTGATTTACGCGCACCCTTGGACCGCCAACCCAATATAGAACGGGGACGCGCCGCCCCGGCAGCAGTCCCCGCACCAGGAACCTACGGAAGGAGCCTTGTCACGGGAACAGGAAGAAACGGCGCCGTTACAGCCCGACTTCATCCCCTCATATTCATTCAATTACTCAATTGGAAAGTTGCTTCGAGTGAGGCATTCACTCTTGTCGTTCAATTTTGGCCATTAAACGCCGAAAGGAGCAACTACGCCCAAATAAAACTTAACTTATAAGTTTTATCAGACCCACTCATACTTCAAAAACAGCCAACTAAAAATAATTAAAAATAAACTTGTTAAGTTGTTTTGCGATGTATTAGTTTTTCTTCGCCGAGTTTGGATCCGAAATGACAAGCCCGGCACAACCTTGCAGTACGGCCTTGATTGCGACGGCTTGACCGTCCGCTGTAGTTTTGGGCCCTTCAGACATTGCCTGCTTTCATCGAAACCGAATGAGGCTGTCGTTCGCCTGGAGAAACTTGTTCAACGTTATTAGCGATTGATTGAGCAGTCCTTACTTCCCTATTAGCCAGAGTCTCGCAACCATGCCAACTAAAGAGCAACTTACACTAAAGAAAGCCGAACTCAGCGTTCATCCGATCTTCTCCGAAATCGATTCTTTGACGACATTGCGCCGATTCATGGAGTCCCATGTATTTGCGGTCTGGGACTTCATGTCGCTGACCAAGCGCCTGCAGCAGGAACTGACTTGCACGCGTCTGCCGTGGTTGCCGCCACGGGATCCGCACGCAGCAAGACTGATCAATGAAATCGTGCTCGGGGAAGAATCTGACGACCGGCTGCCACACGGGCATTACAGTCACTTCGAACTGTACCTCGATGCGATGCGCGAAGTCGGTGCGGACACGACAGCGGTGGAGCGCTTCGTGACGCTGCAACAGGAAGGCGTGAGTTACGACGTCGCCCTGCAAAGCGTCGAGGTCGATCCGGCCGCTGCGCGGTTCGTCCGCGACACTTTGCACACCGCGCTGCATGCACCCGGTCACAGCGTTGCCGCCGCCTTCCTGCACGGTCGCGAGAGCGTGATCCCGACCATGTTTCAGCGCATGCTCGATGCCTGGGGCATCGGCGTCGAACAGGCGCCGACCTTCCGTTACTACCTCGAGCGACACATCGAGGTCGACTCCGAAGACCACGGCCCGGCCGCCGAGCAACTGCTGGATCGCTTGGTCGATGGCGATCCGCAGCGCGAAGCCGAGGTCTACGCCAGCGCCATCGCCGCCGTGGAAAGCCGCATCGCCCTGTGGGACGGCCTGCGCCTGAGCATGCGCGAACCGCTGGCGGAGGTGGCCCAATGAATGCCGCCGACTACCAGTCTTTCGCCGACGCCTGGGAAAGCCGCGCGACCATTCGCACCCGGCCACGCCGCGTGCTGGAGGACGACGCGCGGCTGATCTATCCGCTCAGCCGCCAGCCCTTGGTGCTCAGCGAAACCTTCCTGCGCGAATGCCCGGAACAGCGTGATTTCGCCCTGGTGCAGACGCTGTACAAATTCATCAACGACGTGGTGATTTTCGAAACCGAGATCGTCGACAAGACCGCCCGCAGCATCGCCAAGAATCGCTTCGCCGTGCCCTTCCCGTTCGCCTGTCGTTACGACGCCATGACCGTGGTGGTGGACGAGGATTACCACGCGCTGGTGGCGATGGATTTCATGCAACAGACGGTGGCCATGACCGGCATCGAGCCGATCGAGCTGCCGAATGAAATCGAACTGAGCCGGGCGATTCCGGCCGCCGTCGAACTGGCTCCGCCACACCTGCGCAGCGCCGTGGAACTGATCTGCGTGGCCATCGCCGAAAACACCGTGACCGGCGATGTCGCGGCATTCGCCCGGGACGACACGGTCAAGCCGTCGATCAAGGGCCTGATGGCTGATCACTTGCTCGACGAGGGCCGGCACTCGAGTTTCTGGGCGCGGATGGTGCGCATCTACTGGCACACCGCGAGCGATGCGGACCGCGAATGCATCGCGCAGATCCTGCCGGTGTTCATCGGCCATTACCTGACCAACGACATCCAGAAGTCCTTCGACCTGCGCCTGATCGACGCCTTGCCGGTCAACGATGCCACCCGCCGCGCCCTGAAAGACGAGATGGCCGGGCTGGCCTTCCCGATCAATCGCCACCACCCGCTGGTGGGCAACATCGTGCGGTTTTTCCACAACAGCTCGCTGCTCGACACACCGTGCGTGCAGCACGCCCTGCGCGACTACCTGGTTTGACAAGGAGGCTGACATGAGACGTCTCGATATTTTGCTGAGGGGCCGCAGCCAAGTCTTGACCGACCTGGCGCAGGAGCTCGAACAACACGGTCATTCATTGCTGACAGAGACTGCTCCGTCGGTGGATCTGGTGATCGATGACGGCAGTCTTGCGCCGCAAAATCACGGCGCGACAGCGCACCTGACTTTACGTCTGGGCATCGGTGCAACGGGCGCCGACGGTTTGCCGGTGCTCGATCTGCTGTGCCTCTGCAACTCGACGCTGCTGAGCCGCGTGCCCATCGCCGACGAACCGTCCGGCAACGGTCAGGCGTTGCGCCAGCGAACACTGGCGCAGGTGGTGGACGAAGTGGCGCTGCTGGTCAGCCGTTTTTCCCGCGATGCCGAGTATTTCCAGCACGCGACAGCGGCCCGTGCGCCGGACTTCGAGCAGGTGGAAAATCTGCTATTTCTCGACAGCCTGGCTTACGTCCATCGCTTCAATGCCACGGCCAATTCGCAGTTGCTGCAACAAGCGCAGATCCCGGTGATCGAGCGGCTGCAAGAGAGTCTGATCGAACACGCGGAGCGCCCCGCGTTGCACCTTGCCGAGCAGTCGATCAGCTATCGCCAGTTGCATGATCACAGCCGTGCAATCCAGCAACGCTTGCAGGCAATGCTGGAGACACAGCCGCAACCCTGGGTGGTGGGGATTTGCCTGCCGAAATGCGATGCGCTGTTTGCTTCGATCCTGGCGATTCTCGGCAGCGGCGCGGTGTACCTGCCGCTGGAACCGAGCCATCCGCTTCAGCGCCAGCAGTACATTCTGGAAAACGCCGGAGCGGTGTTGTTGCTGCACGACGGCGAACATCCGCTGAGCGGTTCGCTGCCGGGGCTGGATGTCAGCCTTATCGACAGCGCCGACGCCGATCTTTCGTTGCCGTTGATGCGCCAGCGACCGTCGCTCGACTCGCCATGCATGGCGCTCTACACCTCGGGCACCACCGGGCATCCGAAGGGTGTGCTGCTGAGTCAGGCGAACCTCGCGCACTTCACCGCGTGGTACGCCGATTACGTGCAGTTGCGGGCTGAGAGTCGGGTGTTGCAGTTCTCGTCGCTGAGTTTTGACTCGTCGCTGATCGACATCTTCCCGACCCTGCTCGAAGGCGCGGAACTGGTGGTGCCCGACGACAACCAGCGGCGTGATCCGCTGCAACTGGTGGCGCTTATTCGACGTCGGCAACTGACCCACGCGTTCCTGCCGCCGGCGCTGTTGAGCATCCTGCCGCTGGAGCAACTGCAAAGCGTCGCGCAAATCATGACCGGCGGCGACGTCTGTGAGCCGTTCGTGATCGAGCAGCTGACGCGCCAAGGCAAGCTGCATAACCTCTACGGCCCGACCGAAGCCACGGTGCTGATCACCGCGCGACAACTGCAACCGGGCGACAGCAATCGCACCCTCGGCGGCCCGATTGCCAACAGTCAGGTGCTGATCCTCGATGACGATCTGCAACCGGTGCCTGAGCAAACGGTGGGCGAATTGTTCATCGTCGGCCCCGGCGTATGCCTGGGTTACCTGAACAATCCACAGCAGACCGCCGAACGCTATCTGGATCTGGAGTTGCCGGACGGCCAGCGTCTGCGCGCCTACCGCAGCGGCGACATGGCCAAGTGGGGCGAGGATGGCATCGAGCTGTGCGGACGGCGCGACAATCAGGTGAAGATCCGCGGCTTCCGGGTCGAGCCGGAGGAGATCGAACGCTGCCTGCGCGAGAGTCAGTTGTATCGGCAAATCGCCGTGGTGATCGACAGTCAGCGACGGATTCTGGCGTTCCTCGCCCAGCCGCAATCGGATGCCGCGCGCGAGTCGTTGAAAGCTCACGCACAGCAGTTTTTGCCCGACTACATGCAACCGGTGGCATGGACGGAACTGCCGAACATGCCGTTCGCCGCCAATGGCAAAGTCGACCGCAAGGCCTTGCTGGAGCTGCCGGTCAGCGTGCAGGACAGCGGCCCGAAATGCCTGCCGGCCAACGCCGACGAAGCGCTGCTGCTGGAGATCTGGGGTGAGTTGCTGGAGCTTCCGACCAGCGACATTTCCACCGACGAAAGCTTCTTCAATCTCGGCGGTCACTCGATTCTGCTGTCGCGCATGCTCCTGCGTCTACGGGAGGAGTTCGGTCGCAGTATTTCGATCAACCGCTTCATCGAACTGCCGACCATCACGAAGCTCGCCACCCTGGTACGCGGCACCGATGACAGCGCGGTGCTCAGCGCCCAGGCGATGGCCGACGCCGAGCGAGCGCTGGACATCGAGCCGCTGCCGATCAGCCGCATGGGCGACGTGCACAAGGTGATCGTCACCGGCGCCAACAGCTTTGTCGGTGTGCACATCGTCGAGGCGCTGCTGGGATGGGGCGCCAGCGAGGTGGCGTGTCTGGTGCGCGACGGCGGCGGGCAAACGGCGGCGCAGCGCTTTGCCCAATCGCTGCGAGAGAACCGGCTGGAGCATCTGGACCTGAGTCGGGTGCGGGTCTATTCGGCGGACATCAGCCGGCCGCAACTGGGCTTGGCCGATGGGGATTTCGAGCGACTGGATCGCGAGTTCGGCGCGCTGGTGCACAACGCGGCCAACGTCAATCACGTGCTCGATTACGAGTCGCTGGCGGCGGACAACGTCGAGCCGATTTTCGAACTGCTGCGGCTGTGCGAAGGACGCAGCAAGAAGGTGTTCAATTTCGTCTCGACGCTGTCGGCCTCCAGCACCGTCGACGACGCAGGCCGGGTGCTGGAACTGCCCGCCGCACCGACGCCGCCGATCTACATCCGCAACGGCTACAACCTGTCGAAATGGGTCGGCGAACGCATCCTCGAGCGGGCGCGGGAGCGTGGGGTGCGGGTCAATCTGTATCGGCCCGGCAACATCAGTTTCAACAGCCTCAGCGGCGTCTGCCAGCCGCACAAGAACCGCTTGATGCTGATGCTCAAGGGCTCGATCCAGCTCGGGCAGGTGCCGGCCTTCGCGCTGAATTTCGACCTGATGCCGGTGGATTTTCTCGCCCGGTTCATCGCCTTCCACGCCAGCCGCTACTCGGCCGAACGGGCGGTATTCAACCTGCATAACCCGGAGCCTCTGAGCTGGGACGCCTACGTTGCGTCGTTCCGCGAAACCGGCAGCGAGTTTTCGCTGGTCAGCGTCGCCGACTGGCAGCAGCAACTGGGCCGGGTCGATGCCGACAACGCGCTGTTCGGCGTACTCGGTTTCTACCTCAACGGCTTCGAGGAAGACATCGGCGACATCTCCCTGATCAGCCACGCCAACGCCCAGGCCGGCGTACAGCAGATGGGCGCGCACTACCCGGAAAAATCCCCGGCGCTGCTGCGTCGCGGCTGCGACTACCTGAAAGAAATCAACTTCATCTGACTCAACCACCAAGGAGCAACACCATGAGCAATCTTCAACCCGACACCCTGATCAAGAATCCTCACGGCTGCCACGTCGTGTCTTCGGTGGAAGTGCCGGTGGACGCCAGACAAGTGTGGGCGGTGGTAGGCAAATTCGACGGTTTCGACCGCTTCATTCCGGCCCTGTCGCACATCGAAATGACCGGCGAAGGCGTGTCTTCGCTGCGCAAGAAGTTCTTCAAGGATGGCAACGTGGTGGTCGAGCAACTCAACTCCCGGGACGACCAGGCGCTGAGCATGACCTGGACCACGATCTACAACACCCTGGGCGTGGCCAATCTGTGGGCGGCGATGAATGTGGAATCGCTGGGCGCGGGCAAGTCGCGGGCGACCTGGACGATCATTGCCGAACCGGCCAGCGGCGGCCCAGAGGCACTGCCGGGGTTCAAGGATTTCGTGCAGGGGTTCGCCGATGATGCGATGGGCAATGTGCAGAAGCTGTTTGTGTAAGGCATGAAAAAGCCCGCTGTGGATCACTCCGCAGCGGGCTGTTTTTTGACCGCTAGCGATCAGATCTTGAAGCTGTCGACCAGTTGTTTCAAACGGTTGGCCTGCTGCGACAACGCATCGCAATCCTTCAACGTTTCATTGAGGTTGGCCACGCTCTGCTGGTTCAGCAGGTTGATCTGGTTGACGTCGACGTTGAGGGTTTCCACCACGGCGGTCTGCTCTTCGGTAGCGGCGGCCACCGACTGGTTCATGCCGTCGATTTCGCCGATGCGCTGGGTCACGCTGACCAGACGCAGACCGGCCTGGTTCGCCACTTCAACGGTTTCCTCGCTGGACGCCTGACTGGCGTTCATGGTGGTCACCGCTTCGCGGGAGCCGACCTGCAGCGAAGTGATCATCTTGTGGATCTCTTCCGCCGATTCCTGGGTGCGGTGAGCGAGGTTACGCACCTCGTCCGCCACCACCGCAAAACCGCGTCCGGCTTCACCGGCACGGGCCGCTTCAATGGCCGCGTTGAGCGCCAGCAGGTTGGTCTGCTGGGAGATGCCTTTGATCACGTCGAGAATGTGGCCGATGTTGTCGGTGCTCGCGTTCAGGGTTTCGATCTGGGTGCACGACAGGCTGATCTTCTGCGACAGCTCGGTCATCGCCTGAATCGTCTGCTCGACCACCTGACGACCGTCATCGGCCTGCTCGCTCGCGCCGCTGGCGTGTTGCGAGGCATCGGCGGCGTTGCGGGCGATTTCCTGGGTGGCGGCACCCAGTTGATTGATCGCGGCGGCCACGCTGTTGGTGCGTGCGCTTTGCTCGTCGGAGCCGATGATCGAGGCGTTGGACGATGCCATCACCCGTTGCGACAGGTCGTGTACGTGGCGAGTCGCGGAAGACACTTCGGAAATGGACGCGTGAATCCGCTCCACGAACTGGTTGAACGAACTGCCCAGCTCACCGAACTCGTCCTTGCTTTCCACTACCAGACGGCGAGTCAGGTCGCCTTCACCCTGAGCGATGTCCTGCATTGCACGGCCCATGGTGATCAGCGGACGCATCAGCACGGTGATCAACAGGCTCAGGAACACCGCAATCGCGCCGACAGCAACGAACATTGCGATCAGTGCCGAGGTACGGAACTGGCTGAGTGCGGCGTAGGCCTTGTCGCGATCGATCGACAGACCGATGTACCACTCGGCATTCGGCAGACCTGCGACCGGGGTGAACGACAGGATGCGCTCCTGACCGTTGAGCACCACGTTCTGGTTGCCCTTCTGGATGCGCACATCGGCGTTCGGGTAGATGTCCTTGAGGTTCTTCATCACCTGGTCTTTGTCCGGGCTGACGATCACCTGACCGTCCCCGCTGACCAGGAACGCGTGGCCCAGGCCACCGAAGTCCACCGAGTTGATGATCTTCACCAGGGTTTCCAGGCTCAGGTCACCGCCCACGACGCCGAGCAGCTCGCCGTTCTTTTTCACCGGCATGGCGATGGTCACCACCAGACCGCCAACGGCGGCCATGTATGGCGGGGTCAGCATGGTCTGGTCAGCGGCCACGGCCTGCTTGTACCAGGGGCGCTGACGCGGATCGTAGCCGTCCGGCATCTTCGCGTCAGGGCGCTGGGTGAACACACCGTTGGCCTGGCCGACGTAGGTGAACTGGAAGTTCGAGGTGAAGGCCGGTTGATCGACCAGGCCCGGGAAGTCGGCGTTCTTGCCTTGATGGGCGACGTTCTGTGCGAGGTTTTCCAGTACCAGAATTCGCCCGCTCATCCAGTTCTGCACACTGCTCGCGGTCAGGTCGCCGGCCTGTTGGACCGAGGACTGGAGGTTCTGGCGAATGGTGTTTCGCTGCAGATAGTCGTTGTACAAAGTGAACAGCGCGAACGCCAGGACCACAACGCCCGAGGCGGCCAGCAGGATTTTATGGCTGAACTTGAGATTCATTTCATGGGACTTCTTATGCGAAAAGTGGGGATGCGTTCCGGATGCAACATTCCATGTACAGCGCAGGCAGCGTTCTGAGGACTGCTCTACTTTGGTGCACGCATGTCTCACCAGTCTGTCGGCACGCTTCGGAGAAAACTTAGGCCTATGTAGGAAATGGGCGGCATTTCTGCCAGATTCCCGCCGAACGGCGTGCCAGAGCGTTCGCCTGTCAATTTTTGATGACTGTTTTGCAGCGCCGGTTGCAAATTCTGTAACCCTTGATGACAATGCGACTAATTATCATTTGTGACGTTCGGGCTGTCGCGTTCATGTCCTCTCCTGAGTTTGCAGTACAGGCGCTTTACAGTAGTCATCACGGCTGGCTCAACGGCTGGTTGCGCGCTCGGCTGGGCAATGCTGCCGATGCGGCGGATCTGGCCCAGGACACCTTCGTTCGACTGTTGCAGCGCACCGAGCGTCTGGAACTCAAGGCACCTCGCGCGTTTTTGCGCACAGTTGCCCGAGGGCTGGTGATTGATCATTGGCGCCGTGAAGAAATTGAACGCGCCTATCTGGAAACCATCGCCCATTTGCCTGAAGCCGAAACCCCGAGTGCCGAATCCCGTGCCTTGGTGATCGAACTGCTCGAAGGCATCGCCCGCATGCTTGAAGGCTTGAAGCCGAAAGTGCGTCAGGCGTTTCTGCTGGCTCAGTGCGAAGGTTTGACCCACAAGCAGATCGCCGAGCAGATGGGCCTGTCCCTGCGCTCGGTAGAACGCTACGTCGCCGACGCGCTGTTTCACTGCTACGTGTTGCGGTACGAAAACTGATGCCGGTGGATAACCTCTCGCTCGGCCGACGCGCCGAGCCACCGCAACAGGTCGTCCGACAGGCCATTCACTGGCTCCTGCGTCTGCGCAACAACCATGGCAATCCGCGCCTGAATCGCCAGTGCGAACAATGGCGCGCCGAACACCATGATCACGAACTGGCCTGGCAACGGGTGCAGTCTCTGCAAGCTGAACTGACCCACAATCTGCGCGCCGTGCCCGGTGCGCAGGTGGCGTTCAATACGCTGGAAAACAGTGCGCAGGGGTTGGGTCGACGTCAGGCACTGAAGCTGTTGTCCGGCGCGCTGCTGATGGGCTCGGCGGGATGGTTGGCCAAAGACACTTCCGCCTGGCAACAGTGGAGCGCCGACTACGCCACCGCCACCGGCGAGCGCCGTGGCTTCCAGCTGCCGGACGGCACGCGGATCGAGCTCAACACCGCCAGCAGCGTGGATCTCGATTACACCGCCCAGCAACGGCTGATCAAACTGACCCGTGGCGAAATCATCATCACCTGTGGCGGTGCCGATGAAGGTGCGCCATTTGACCGACCGCTGCGGGTGCAGAGTCGTCATGGCAGTTACGAGCCGTTCAAGGCGCGATTCATTCTGCGCCAGGAAGATGGATGCACGCGCCTGAGCGTCACCAGTGGCCGGGTCGCGATTCACTCCGCCGGCAACTCGACGGAAGCAATCGCCGGTCAGAGCTACTTGATCGACCACCATCAAATTCGCCCGGCGCCGCCGTTGGACATGGACGCCGGTGCCTGGGTCGACGGGCTGATCGTGACCCGCAACATGCGGCTGGGCGACTTCCTCAGCGAAGTCAGCCGGTATCGTCAGGGCTTTCTGAACTGTGCGTCGGACATTGCGGATTTGCGCCTGTCCGGCGTGTTCCGTCTTGAGGACACCGACAAGCTGCTGGCGATCCTGCCGCAGACCCTGCCGGTGCAATTGCGCTACCGCACTCGTTGGTGGGTGACGCTGGAGTCTGTGGCCTGAAATTATTTTGGCGGGTTTTCGCGGCAAATCCGGCTTAGTCAGTAAGCACTTCAACTCAGCCTTCGCGACTGCCTACGGAAACCTACAATGACTGCGCGCGTTACCTGTAAGAACCCTCTGAATTTCTCTGCCGAATCGGGCCTGTTGCGTCACGCCGTTCGGGCGGCGCTGTTCTCTACTGCACTCGGCGTTGGCGTGATGCCGAGCCTGAGCATGGCGGCCAATGCCAGCGAGGTCAGCAGCCACCGCTACAACGTCGCCGCCGGGCCGCTGGGCGATGCGCTCAACCAGTTCGCGCGCCAGGCGGGCATCACGTTGTCGATGACGCCGCAGCAAACCCAAGGCCGGCAGTCACCGGGTGTACAGGGCGAGTATTCGACCGATCAGGCCCTGAGCCACTTGCTCGGAGGCACGGGCCTGGAGGCGGTCAGCCAGGATGGCAGCAGCTATGTGTTGCGCTCCGTCGCAGAAACCGAAGCACTGTCTCTGCCGACCACCGACATCAAAGGCTTCACCCTCGGTAACGCGCTGGGCAGCATGGACGGCTATAACGCGACGCACAGTCAGATCGCCACCAAAACCAGTACCGCGCTGCTGGAAACGTCGCAAAGCGTGTCCGTGGTTACCCGTGAGCAAATGGATGACCAGGGCTCGCAAACCGTGTCCCAGGCCATGCGTTACACCCCCGGCGTACTGACCAACCCTTACGGCGCCACGCACCGTTACGACTATGTGGCGATGCGCGGCTTCAACGACGGTTCGGTGGATAACATCTACCTCGACGGCCTCAAGTCGATGGGCGACAGCGGCACCTACAGCACGATGCAGGTCGATCCGTATTTCCTTGAGCGTGTCGATATTCTGAAGGGCCCGTCGTCGGTGCTCTACGGCCGCAGCTCGCCGGGCGGTCTGGTGGCGCTGACCAGCAAGAAACCGTTGTACGAGGCCTATCACCAGGTTCAAGCCACCGTCGGCACTCAGGGTCAGCGCGGTGTTGGTTTTGACTTCAGCGGACCGGTCGATGACGACAAACGCATCGCCTATCGTCTGATCGGATTAACGGATCAGTCCGACACGCAGTTCGACCACAACAAGGAAAAGCGCTTCGCCCTAGCGCCGACCGTCAGCGTCGACTTCAGCGAAGACACCTCGCTGACCCTGCAAGCGTATCTGCAGCATGACCCGTACGGCGGCTATCACGGTGGCGTGCCGGCCGACGGCACGATTCATCAACGCAACGGCAATCGCATTTCGCCGCATTTCTTCGAAGGCGAGCCGGGCATCGATGGTTACTCCCGTGATCAGCAGTCGTTCGGTTACCAGTTCGAACACCGCTTCAACGACGTCTTCACCGCGCGGCAGAATTTCCGCTACCTCGACTCCAAAGTGAACATGGATCAGGTGTACGCCTATGGCTGGACGTCGCCGACCAGCAACGAATTGAATCGCTACTACACCGGCGGTGATGAACGTCTGCACGCGTTCATCGTCGACAACATGCTCCAGGCCGAATTTTTCACCGGCGCGACCAAGCACACAGTGCTGATGGGGGCGGATTACCAGCGACGCAAAACCGTGGTCGACTGGACCAGTGGCGGCCTGGCGCCGATCAACGCGTTCAACCCGGTGTATGGCAATTCGGCTATTACGCCGTACGGCGAGACAAGCTATCTGCGGCGCCTGGAGCAGACCGGCGTTTACCTGCAAGACCTGATCGAGATGGACAAGTGGCGCTTCTCGCTGGGACTGCGCCAGGACTGGGTGGAAACCTCCGACGAAAACCGCATCGCCGAAGCGGGCCGTCCGGTCGGCACCGAGATCAATGATCGACGCACCAAGCTCACCGGCCGTGCCGGCGCGCTGTATCTGTTCGATAACGGTCTCGCGCCGTACGTCAGCTATTCCGAGTCGTTCAACCCGAATTCCTACGCGGACAACGCCGGCAATCCTCTCGCACCGACCGATGGAACGCAGTGGGAAATGGGCTTGAAGTATCAGCCGCCGGGTACCGACAACCTGTTCACCGCCTCGCTGTTCCGCATCGATCAGGAGAACCTGGCGACCAAACTGCCGCAGGAAAACTTCTATCGCGCTGTAGGCGCCGTCCGCTCTCAGGGTCTGGAACTGGAAGCGCACATGCAGCTGACCGACAACCTGAAAGTGCTCGGCAGCTACACCTTCACCGACATTGAATACTCGAAGTCGATGACCAGCACCTTGAGCACACCGACCAATTTGATCGAGAACAAGGGCAACTCGCCAACCCAGGCGCCACGACATATGGCATCGCTGTGGGCGGACTACAAGTTCGACAGCGCGGCACTCGACGGGCTGCGACTGGGCGGTGGTGTGCGTTATGTCGGCTATAGCTGGGCGGATGCAGAGAACACCATGAAGGTGCCGTCCTACACATTGTTCGACGCATCGATCGGTTATGACCTCGGAAAGGTCGGTCTGAAGGGTGTCGACGTACGCCTGAATGCGAACAATCTGACCAACGAATCCTACGTAGCCTCCTGCGCCAGTCTGGACTTCTGCTACATGGGCGAAGAGCGCAACGTCGCCGCGACGGTCAGTTACCAGTTCTAAGCCTTTGTCTTGTGCATAAAAAAGCCAGCCCCTGATTTCAGGGGCTGGCTTTGTCGTATCTGTGGGGGAAATTTTCATGCGTTCGTTTCTGGTTTTATTGCACCGGTATATCGGGTTGGCCACGGCGGTTTTTCTGCTGCTGGCGGGGATTACCGGCAGCATTCTGGCATTCAATCATGAGCTGGATGAGTGGTTGAATCCGGAGTTTTACGCTGCCTCGGCCGAGGGGGAGCGTCTGCCGCCAGGTGAGCTGGTTGATGTGGTGCAATCGGCCCATCCGAAGTTGCAGGTCTGGTACATGGAGTACCCGAATGAGGCAGGCCACACGGCATTGCTGGCGGCGGTTCCGCGAAATGATCCGGCGACGGACGAACCGTATAAAGAACGCAACCAGGTGTTCTACCTCGACCCTGTCAATGGCGAGCAAAAAGGTCAGCGTTACTGGGGCGAGTGCTGTTTCCAGCGTGAGAACTTCGTTCCGTTCATTCTCGAGTTTCACTACAACCTGACACTGCCCGGAAACTGGGGTTTGCTGTTGATGGGGTTCGTGGCCATCGCCTGGGTAATCGATTGCTTCATCGCCCTCTGGCTGACGTTGCCGAGGGGTAAACCGTTCTGGAAGAAGTGGTCGAACGCCTGGAAGATCAAGGGTGGGCATGCCTATCGACTCAACTTTGATCTGCACCGGGCGGGGGGCTTGTGGCTGTGGTTGTTATTGCTGCCGATAGCCGTCAGCAGTGTGGCGATGAACCTGCCGAGCCAGGTCTTCAAACCCGCGGTGTCACTGTTTTCTCCGATTGAACCGAGCGTGTATGAGGCGCGAGGGCGAATGCCTGCCGAAGAGCTGGGGATCACCCGATTAAGTTATCAACAGGCATACGAAAGGGCACAACAGGAGGGGAAAAGGTTGGGGCTGACGGCGGCGATCGGCGAGTTGTATTACAGCTTTGAGTACAACTTTTACGGTGCGGGGTTTGGGCAGCATGACACCAAGGCCCACGGCAAATCCTGGTTGTTCTTCCACGGTACTGACGGACGATTACTGGGGCAGGAGATCGCAGGAGAAGGGACGTTGGGAGAACGGTTTTATCGGTTGCAGTTGCCGATACATGGGGGACGGATCATAGGCTTCACCGGACAAGTGATGATCGCGGTATTGGGTGTTCTGATTGCGGGGTTGTCGGGAACTGGCATCTACGTCTGGTGGCGCAAATGGCAGGCTCGTCGGAGCAGCAAGGCACGCAAAGCGGTTTGAAGATCGGACTTATGGGTCTGAAACGACAAAACCCCTGTCTGCGTTAGCAGACAGGGGTTTCGGAATTCGATCTTGACGATGACCTACTCTCACATGGGGAAACCCCACACTACCATCGGCGATGCATCGTTTCACTTCTGAGTTCG
>NZ_JBWKYU010000029.1:0-69877 GCF_059423925.1 Pseudomonas sp. GW458-11-26-14-LB4 | reverse complement strand
AAGTTGCGCAGTACTGCGCAACTTCTTGCGCACTTGGCTGAAGGGCACGTGGCACAAGGGTTTCAAAGGTTTTATAGGGGTTTTATTACAGGGAACTGCGCAACTTCTTGCGCAGTATGGCTAATCGCCGCGTTATCGATTCAACACCGCCAGGCAGTCTTCAATCGAGCGTTGTTGCGTCTCGGCATACAACCCCAATTCATCAATGGTCGAACGCCCGAGGGCGAGTTCGAAAGCCTGTCGGTTGGAATGCTCGCCATAGTGCGCCTGCGCCGCGTCCCCCAGGTTTGACTGAAAAATCCCCGCCGCACTGACTGGCAGGAAATCTTCGTACACCAGCGGTTCGGCTTTCACATAGCCGTCGCGCAACAAAGCTTGCAGCGAAACATCAGCGGGACGACCCGCCTCAAGCCCTTTGTCTGTCAGGAAATAACGGAAGTACGCCAGTTCCTGCTCGCGCATGCCCTCGAGGCTGTCAGGGAATTCGCTGAAGTGCCGGGTCATAAGGGCGTCGTAGCGTGAGGCATTGGCTTCGTTGGGGAAATCGCCGAGTTCATCGCGCGCCGCGTTCAGCAGTCGGTCGTACAACGCACGGCCCTTGGGGGTCAGCGCCGCGCCACGTTGTTCGATTTCACCGAAGCGGGCGCTGTGGCTGCCACGGGTTTGCGTCTGGTCGGTGAAGGTGATCGGCTCGTCCAGCGCCTTGAAACTGGTCTGACGCAACAGGATCGGGTGCTGCCGGCGCGGTGGGCCTTCGATCACCGCTTTGGGCGTGATGCCGTGCTGCGGCATCTGCGCCTGGACGATGTCGATGTCCAGCGTGCGCGGGGTCAGGTGGTTGATGTGCGGGCCCTTGAAGGCGACGACATCGGCGATCAAGCGATGCTGAGCACTGAGGGTCTGGTATTGCGCAGCGGTGACGGTGGCGCTGTGGTGCCAGCGAAAAGTCTCCAGCGCCTGCAGGACAAATTCCCCGGCCTCGGATTCATTCAGCCCGCCAGCGGACTCGGCCTGTTCGATCAGGCGCAGCGCCGCCGGTGTGAAGATCGAACGCTTATCCAGCACCGATTCAGCAAAGGCACGCAGTTCGGGGTCTTCAATCAATTCCAGTCGCAGCAACGAAGTGAACACCCGGAACGGGCTGACCTGCAGCGCATCTTCATGCACCGCGCGAAACGCCGTGGAATGCACCGGCACCCCGGCAGGGGTCAGGTCGTAATAGCCCACCGGTTGCATGCCCATCACTGCGAACAAGCGGGCGAGGGTGGCCAGTTCAGCGGCGGTACCAACGCGGATTGCGCCGTGGCGCTCCATGTCCAGCCGTTCGATCTCACCGGTGCTGTGCAGTTGACTGGCGATTTGCGGCTCGCGTGCCAGTACTTCGCGGTTGGTCTGCTCCACCAGTTCCATCAACGCGCCGTACAGCGGCACTTCTTCGCGGTACATGTCGGACATCGCTTTGGAGAAGCGTTGGCGGATCAGGTCGGGGCTGACGAAAGGCTGCACGGTCATGAAAAAAATTCCTGGCACGGTCACGTAGAGGATGTCGGAAAAGATCGCAGCCTTCGCTGACGCGGGCAAACGAAGAATCCTACGAACTTCATTCTGCCAACGACTGACCGTTTACCTGTCCTGACGCGAATGCTCCCCCAGAAACTCGCGATACAGACGTGCCGTGTTCGACGGTTGCTCGACCATCGGCATATGGCCGACGCCGTCCCAGACATCGACCCGCAAATTGCTGATGCCTTTGCTCCACACCGGCACGCTGCTGACGTCGATCAACCGGTCCTTGCGGCCCCAGAGCAACAGCGCCGGGCATTTGATGTCCGGCAGTTTCGGCTCCATCGGCGGGCTGGCGCGAAAATCCCGGAAGATCTCTTCCAGTTCGTCGCGGCATTGTTCGTAGCGCTGGGCGATCGCGTCGAGCACCAGACCGGGCACCCACGGTGGCGAGGCCATGGTCATGGCATAGAAGCGTCGGAATTCTTCCCGGGAATTGATCAGAAACGGATTGTGCCCACGGGCCAGGTGGCGCTCCATGTCGCTGGCCTCGGGCGCAGTGACGCCGGCCGGGTCGATCAGCGCCACCGATGCGATGCGGTCGGGGTAGGTCGCCGCCAGCCACGCGGCGATGTAGCCGCCCATGGAGTTGCCGATCACGTGGACCTTCTCGACGCCGCAGACGTCGAGCAACTGGATCATGCGCTTGGCCTGCACCGGAATGTCGTAGCCACCGCCGGCCTTGAAGCCGGTTTCGCCGTGGCCGGCCAGATCCGGGATGATCACCCGGTACTGCCCGACAAAATGCCGGGCGAAGCGCAGCCACAGGTTCTTTTCGGCACTGTAGCCGTGCAGCATCAGAATGCTGCTCGACGCTTCATAAGGCCCGCCTTGCCAGGTCGATACGGTCATTTCGGCAATCGGCACTTCAATCTTGTGCAGCCGGTACAGCCTGGCCTCCAGGGCCGCGCTCAGATCGTAAAGCCAGTGGCCGACTGCCGGGTAGCTCAACCAGCTCCAGGCCACGAAAACCGCGAGGGCGACAAACAGCAAAAGCATCGTGGGTCTTCCTTGTTCAAGACAGAATGTGGTCGGCCGGTTTCAGCGCCCGGGTCAACCGGTGGTAGCTGAAACTGAAGCCGGGGAACATCGCGATCACGTGACCGCTCCTGCTTTGATACCAACTGTGGCAGCCGCCGGTTTTCCAGACCGTGCGCTCCATTTCCCGGTGAATCATCTGAGTGTAGGTACGTTCTGCTTCGGGGCGAACTTCGATGCTGCGCAGACCTTTGTTCTGCAAGGTGCGGATGCAGTCGAGGATGTAGTTCATCTGCGATTCGATGATGAACAGCGCCGAGGTGTGGCCAATGCCGGTGTTCGGCCCGGTGACGATAAACAGGTTGGGGAATTCCGGCAGACTGGTGCCGAGGTAAGCGCGTGGATATTGCGCCCAGACATCGCGCAGTTGCACAGCGTTTTTTCCGCTGACCGGGTAGGAAATCACGCCGTCGGTGGCGTCGTAACCGGTCGACCAGACGATCAGATCGACGTCGATGTGCTGACCGTCCGTGGTGACGATGCCGGTTTCATCGAGGCTGGCGATGCCCTGTTCTCGGCTGTGCAACGTGACGTTGGGCCGGGTCAGCGCCGGGTAATAGGTGCTGGAGACCAATACCCGTTTGCAGCCAATGGTGAAGTCCGGTGTCAGTTTCTTCCGCAACTCGGGGTCAGTCACCTGGCGTTTGAGAAACTTCAGGGCGTGTCGCTGCACCATGTGAATCGCCGGTTTCGAATATTTGAAGGCGATAACCCGGGTTTCGAACTGCCAGTAGATCATCCAGCGCAGCAACTTGTAGGCGGGTTTCAGACCCAGCAGCCAGCGCTGGAATCGCCCGAACGTACGATCGGCCCGGGGCAGCACCCAATGCGCTGTGCGCTGAAACACATGCAATTGGGCGACCTTCGGTGCAATGGCCGGAATCACCTGAGCCGCACTGGCACCGCTGCCGACAATCGCCACGCGTTTACCGTGATAGTCGTAGCTGTGATCCCAATTGTTTGTATGAAAGGTCTTGCCCTGAAAGCGATCCTGACCGGGGAAGTGTGGGATAACCGGTTGGCTCAACGGCCCGGTGGCATTGATCAGGAACTGCGCATAAAAAATGCCTTTGGTGCCGGTGTGTACGGCCCAGCGCTTTTCGGTGTCGTCCCATTCGACGCGCTCGACGTTGGCCTGCAGTTCCACCCGGTCACGCAGGCCGAAGCGTTCGATTACATGGTCGGTGTAGCGATGCAGTTCAGCCTGTTCGGCGAACATCTGGGTCCAGCGGTAAGGCGCAAACGACAGCGAATACAGCGGCGACGGCACATCCACCGCTGCACCGGGGTAGGTGTTCTGGCACCAGGTGCCGCCGAAAAAGTCCCGGCGTTCCAGCAAGCGAAAGTCGTCGATACCGGCCTTGAGCAGATTGACCGCCGCGCACTGGCCGCCAAAACCGCTGCCGATGATCAACACTTGATAGGTCTGCATGGGCCTCCTTCTTAGAGTCTTTTTTCCATTTTCTTCCTTTCATGTATAGCCAATCATTTGCCCGCCGTGTGGTGCTGATGACGGGGTATTCGGCCCGCTGGCCGGTGATGGCTATTTAACGTCGCCCTGATAGACTCCCAGCACATCCGGTCTGCGGTCTGCGCAGTGCCGTCGAGTGGTCGAGGCCCCTATGGGAAGAACGGGAGGAAAGGGACTTTCACTGGCCAGGAGGCTCTATACATCGCGAACCCTCGGGCTGGTCCTGGGGCTTTTGTGCGTGAGCGTCGCGATGTTCCCGCTCGACCCGCCGGCCTGGGTCTGGGCGCTGATGCTGTTCAACGGCCTGCTCTGGCCGCATCTGGCGTTTCAATGGGCTCGACGGGCGCGGGTGCCTTATCACGCCGAACACCGAAATCTGCTGATCGACGCCTTTCTCGGTGGCTTCTGGGTCGCCGCCATGCACTTCAATCCCTTGCCCAGTGCCACGACCATTTCGATGATGGCGATGAACAACGTCGCTATCGGTGGTGCTCGTTTTCTATTGGCCGGAGCGGCGGCGCAGTTGCTCGGCGTCGGCGTCGGGCTGGTGGTGTTTGCCCCCGCGTTCGTCCCGATGACCACGCCGGCACAGCTCTATGCCTGTCTGCCGCTGTTGATGCTGTATCCGCTGGCGCTGGGCTGGATCTGCTTTCGCCAGGCCTACACCCTCGGCCTGCATAAACGTGAATTGCTGGCCCTGAGCCGCACCGACAGCCTCACCGGTCTGCTCAATCACGGCGCCTGGAAGGATCAACTGGAAATCGAATTCGAACGCTGCAAACGCCAGCAGACAGGCGCTGCGATTGCGCTGATCGACATCGACCACTTCAAGGCAATCAACGACACCTACGGCCACGTGGCTGGCGATATCGTCCTGCGTCAGCTGAGCAAGATGCTCAAGCAGAACCTGCGCATGGCCGATGTGGCGGGGCGCTACGGCGGCGACGAGTTTTGCGTGATCCTGCCGGACTTGCCGCTGTTCAATGCGGCGCAGGCGATGGAAGCCTTGCGTGAGCGTTTTTCCTTTCTGGTGTACGAACAGAACCCGGCGCTGAAAGTCAGCCTGAGCATCGGTCTGGCGGCGCTCGATCCGGCTCACGGCGACGCGACACGCTGGCTGGATGACGCCGATCAGGCGCTGTATGAAGCCAAGGCCGGCGGGCGGAACCGGGTGATTTGCTGCAGCGACGACAAGCCGCGGCGCGAGGTATTCGATTCGGTTTGAACGGATTGGGTGTCGCATCCGGGATAGAGCCTTGGCGCGATGTCAGGTACGGTTCAGTACCCGACACGAAACAAGGATTGATTCATGACGTTCAAATTCCGTCGTTCTCTGCTGGCCGGCCTTTCCCTCACTTTTGCAGCCTCCGGTGTCTTTGCCGAACCGCACAAACAAGTGCTGGCCGATGCCGAGCAATACAAGCCCGAAGCCCTGAAATTGCTCGAACGGCTGGTCAATATCGATTCCGGTTCCGGCTATGAACCGGGGCTCAAGCAAGTCAGCGAAATCGCCATCGAAGAGCTGAAAAAGCTCGGCGCGACCATAGAACTGGTACCCAACACGCCGGAAAAAACCAACCACGTGCTCGCCACGCTCAAAGGCACCGGCAAGGCGAAAATCCTGCTGATGGCGCACATGGACACGGTGTTCAAGGAAGGCTCCGCCGCCGAGCGACCGTTCCACATCAAGGACGGCCGCGCCTACGGGCCGGGGGTGATGGACGACAAGGGCGGGATTGTCGCCGGCATCTACGCGCTGAAGATCCTGAAGAACCTCGACTTCAAGGACTACGCGCAAATCACCTTCCTGCTCGATGCCAGCGAAGAAACCGGCTCGGACGTCGCCACCGACCTGATCAAGAAAACTGCCAAGCTTCACGACGTGACCCTCAATCTTGAACCGGGCCGTCCGGCGGATGGACTGGTGGTGTGGCGCAAGGGCAGCGCCACCGCACTGGTCGAGGTCAAGGGCAAGGCCGCCCACGCCGGCGTCGCGCCGGAATTGGGGCGCAACGCGGCGATGGAGGCGGCGCACCAGATCCTGCAACTGGGCAAGCTCGGCGACGAAGCCAAGAAAACCACCATCAACTTCACCGTGCTCAAGGCCGGCGACCGCACCAACGTGATCCCGGATCAGGCCACAGCCAAGGCTGATGTGCGGGCGGCGGTGCCGGAAGAATTCGACCGGATCGAGAAGGATCTGGCGCGGGTGTCGCAGGACAAATTGATTCCCGATACCGAAGTAAAGACTTCATTGCAGCGCGGCTTGCCACCGATGCCGCAGACGGCGGAGTCGGATCGATTGATGGCGATGGCCCAGGGGATTTACGGTGAGATTGGCCGTAAGTTGACCGAAGAAGGTAGCGGTGGGGCGGCGGATGCCAGTTTGTCGGCCGGGGTTGGGACGCCGACGCTGGACGGGTTCGGGATTGTCGGCGGCAACATTCATACGCCGGAGGAATACGCGGAGGTGGAGAGCGTGGCGCCGCGGATTTATCTGTTGTCGCGGATGATTATGGAGTTGGCGAAGGGGCGGTGAGCCGGTCGGTGGAGTAGCGGAGTTGGCGGGGTGTCAGGCAGATTTCTCCCTCACCCCAGCCCTCTCCCGGAGGGAGAGGGAGCTGACCGAGGTGTCTTGCGCTATACATCGACCTGAAACACCGAGTCGATTATGGATTCGGTGAAGTGCATCCAGGTCGATGAATATCCTGAGCATCCCCCAATCGGTTCCCTCTCCCTCCGGGAGAGGGCTAGGGTGAGGGGGCTTTTGTGGGAAATGAGGAAAGTGTGAGCGGCGCACAACTTTCCAAGACCTTTCCTACAACGTACCCTGTTGCCGCGTTTCAGTATCGACCCCTATAGTTCGGGCTCGCGGAAAACTCCGCGAACGACCTTGGCCGGTCGATACAGGAACGTACAGTTGTCCAACATATTCAGCGATTTTTGCCTGAAGTTGTTGTGTTTTGGCGGCTGTGCGTGGGACACCTTCGGGTGTGCCGGTTCCTGTATCCGGTCGGCCAACCCGCGTACGGCTGCCACCCTCTTCGTTTGGCCGCGAATGGTGAGAGCCCTAATTACAGGAGTTACACCAATGTCGGATCAAGTAATCCCCCGCTACCTCCCCATCGACACCTACGACGCCGAATCCCCGGTGCTCTTCATCAATACCCAAAAAGAACTCAGCGACATGGCCGCGTGTGCGATGCACCGTTTTGTGGTCGTGCGCGATCTGGCGGACACGTTTTCCAGTCTCGACCTGAAGGGCATTTCCGATTGTGATCTGACGCGGATTACCAGCGCGGTGCATCTGCTGATGCGAGAGGGCTGCGCCATTCTGAACGTGATTCAGACGCGGGCATTACAGCGGGAGGAAGGCTTAAAGAGAGCGGTCTAGCGGTTTCGCGGCGGGCGCCATGCGAGTGGACTCGTGATGGCGTCGGGCCGCTCTGCCTCTTTGTAGCGTGGTGCGGGGTTACTCTTTGACGCTCATGTATTCCTTGGCCCAGAGGATGTATTCCTCAGGCTGGGTGTAGGTGTGGGTCAGTTCGGTGGCGCTCAGGTCCGAGGCCTGGGTGAAGATCTGGCGTTGTTCGCGCAGGCTGTCGTAAGTGGCCTTGATCGCCGCGAAATAAGCACCGTGGCCATCGATGGTCACGCGCACACCCAGTTCGGCCAGGCGTTTGTCGTCGCGCAGTGCCGGGTTGCCGTAGGTCACCAGCATCAGCGGGACGGTCAGGTGTTCGGCGATCTGCTCGAGCTGATCGAAGTCCTGGATCCCGACCATGCAGATACCGTCAGCGCCAGCAGCTTGATACTGCTTGGTGCGGCTGATGATTTCCTGGTTCGGCAGGATGCCGGCGTTGGTCCGGGCGATGATTGCCATCTCCGAATCGACCCGTGCTTCCAGTGCCGCGCGGATCTTGCCGACGCCTTCGGCGACGGTGATCAGGTCGGTGGATTTACGGCCGAATTGAGCCGGCAGCAGGGTGTCTTCGATGGTCAGCGCGGCGACGCCGGCGCGTTCCAGTTCGACGATGGTGCGCATCACGTTGAGCGCGTTGCCGTAGCCGTGGTCGGCGTCGGCGATCACCGGTAATTGGGCGACGCGGCCGATGCGGGTGGCCTGTTCAGCGAATTCGCTGAGGGTGATCAGGGCAAAGTCCGGAGCGCCCAGGACCTGCAACGAGGCGACCGAGCCGCCGAGAATCCCTACTTCAAAACCCAGGTCAGCGGCGATGCGGGCGGACATCGGATCGAACACCGAGGCGGTGTGATAGCAGGTGTCGGAAGCCAGCAGCTGACGGAAGTTACGGCGCAAATCTTGATGAGAAAGCCTGGTCATACGAGTTCCACCAATACAAAGGAATGGAAAGGCTTGAGCAAAGGTGTCAACGCCGAAGGTGAAAAGGCTATCACGCCAATGGGTCAAGGATCATGACGAATTAACGAGGAAGTTAACCAGAAAAATCCTGTTCAGGCTTTCTTGCTGCAGGCAGAGGCACTCAGGCCGCCACCGCCTGCTGCTGTTGATTGGGCAGCGGCACCGCCCGCACCGAGTTGCCCGGCTGCAATTGCAGGCGTTTAGCGGTGAGGCGGTCGATCACCAGACTGCTGCCGACCCGGCGTCCCGGCGCGACGGTGATGCGGCAGTTTTCCAGGCGGCGATTGTGGATCAACCACAGCGGCGCCTGATCGTCCGGCGTGCCGATGCTCAGGGTCAGTTCCAGGCTGTCGCGCACGGTACGGATGCTGCGGATCGGTGCTTCGATCACCGGGCCACCGTCGAAGATGTCGATATAGCCTTTGTGGGCGAAACCCTCGGACTGAAGGATTTTCAGTGCCGGCTCGGTGTTGGGGTGGGCCTGGCCGATCACGGCCTGGGCCTGTTCGGTGAGCAGGCAGGTGTACAGCGGCTGACGCGGCATCAGTTCGGCGATGAAGGCTTTATTGCCGAGACCGGACAGGTGGTCGGCGTGGCTGAAGTCCATCTGGAAGAAGTGCCGGCCCAGACTGTCCCAGAACGGCGAGCAGCCTTGCTCGTCGGCACTGCCTCGCAGTTCGGCGATCATCTTTTCGCCGAACAGGTGTGGGAATTCGGCAACAAACAGCAAACGCCCCAGCGACAGCAAGCGTCCATTGCTGCCATGGCGCTGGTCGTGGCGCAGGAACAGCGAGCACAGTTCCGATTGGCCGGTCAGTTCGTTGTTGAGGAACAGCGTCGGAATCTGCCGTTGAATACCCAGATCAGGCGCCGAGCTGACGGTCAGCCCGACGCGATAGTTGTACCAGGGCTCACGCAGGCCGACGGCCCCGGCCAGGGCGCTGACCCCGACCACTCGCTGCTCGTCGTCTTCAAGTACAAACAAGTAATCGGCATCGGCCCGTTCGACCTGCTCGGCGAACGCCCGTTGCGCCCAACGTACCCGGTGGGCCAGGCGATCTTCATTGGCGGGCAGGGTGGTGAACCCCGGCCCGGCCTGTTGCACCAGCGTCATCAACGCTGGCAGGTCGCTGACTTGGACCGGACGGACAATCATGCTGCAACTCCTTTTGCGCGCCAGCTCGGGCACTGTCGTTGGGTAGGGGCGCGGTTCACAGGGCAATCAACCGGATCGTGCCGCCAGCGCGGACGTTGAGCGCCGCGCACAGGGCCGGGTCAAGCGCCAGGGGCTGACCGGGCTGGAAATCCAGCTCGGCGACCACCGCCCGAAAGCCATGCAGAGCATCGTTGCTCACCAGATAGCGACCGCGAGCATCGATCAGGGGTTCCTCCTGAACCGTGACTGTCTGGCTCTGCGCGATCGAACGGATGTTGGCGGTGCGTGCATACAAGGTCGGGCCGGCATCGAACAGATCGATGTAGCTGTTGGTTTCAAAACCCTCGCGCTCGAGGATGTCGAAGGCTTCCTGGCCGTCCGGGTGGATGCGGCCGATGCAGTCCTGCGCGGCTTGCGGCAGCATCGGCACGTAGATCGGGTATTGCGGCATCAGTTCGGCGAGAAACGTACGGCTCTGCAAACCGCACAGGCGTTCGGCCTCGACGTAGGGCAGGTCGAAGAAATGTTTGCCCAGCGCATCCCAGAACGGTGAATGGCCTTGTTCGTCGCTGTAACCGACGATTTCGGTGATCACTGCTTCGGCAAATCGCGGCGCGTGGGCGGCGATGAACAGCAGGCGTGCCCGCGACAGCAATTCGGAAAACGGCGTGCGCACCAGCGCTTCATCGATGTGAAAACCGCGCAGCAGCGTATGCCCGCTGAGGTCGTGACACAGCGACAGCGCCGGAACGCCGTGCTCGATGTTCAGCTCCCGCGAGGCACTGGTGAAGTGGCGGTTGCGCAGGCTGTAGAACGGCTCGTTGAAACCTGCGGTGGCGAGGATCTCCGAGCAGCCGACCAGTCGATGGCTGTCGGTGTCTTCCAGCACGAAGAAGTAGTTCTCCGGGCCCTGGGCCGCGGCATCGCTGTCGAACGAGGCACAGGACGCGGCGATTTTTTCGCCAAGGTGCTCGCTGTCGTCCGGCAGGGATGTGACGCCCACCAGGCTGTCGCGTGCCAATTGTTGCAATTGAGGCAGGTCGTTTGGCTCGACTGGGCGTAAGACCAGCATGGATGCACTCCTGTATCAAAAGGTTCGGCCCATTCGCCGAACCTGACTATCACTGTCGGTTTCCACGCGTTAAAGCGGCGGTCGCCTGATTTGTTGTCAGACGCCGCTCTTTTTCTTGTCAGCCATTGCTCGGGTCAGGCAACGCGGTACTGGCGCCGAGCTTGTTCAGGAAGAACAGGTACACCAGACCCAGTGCGATCCAGATCAGGCCGAGTTTCTGTGCATCGACGCCCATGTTGTACATGATGGCCGCGACGATGATGAAGCCGATCACCGGGCAGATCAGGTGACGGATCACCTGGCCGGACTTCTGCCGGCGCCAGTAGTAATTGATCACGGTCAGGTGCAGCAGCATGAAGCCGCTCAGGGCGCCGAAGTTGACCAGCGAAGTCAGGGTGTCCACCGAATTGATGAACAGGTAGCAGATCACCAGCGACAGCACGGCCACCAGATAAATGCTCAGGTACGGCGTGTTGTGTTTCGGGTGGACCTTGGCCAGGACTTTCGGCAGCTTGCCGTCGCGGGCCATGCCGAACAGCAGGCGCGAGACCGCTGCTTGTGAGGTGATCGCCACCGCCACGCCCCAGGCCAGGGCCGTGGCCACGCCGGTCAAGGTTGCGAGCCAGCTGCCAGCGGCGATTTCGGCGATTTCATAGAACGCGGTGTCGGCGGACTTGAAGCCCATGCCGGCGGCCAGATCGGTAGCAATCCAGGTTTGCGCGACGAAAATCACCCCCATCACTACCAGGGTGATCAGCGCTGCTTTGCCGACACTGCGGCCCGGATCGCCCTTGATCTCTTCGGCGAGGGTGGAGATCGCATCGAAACCGAGGAACGACAGCACCGCAATCGACACCGCTTGCATCAGCAGGGCGAAGTTGAAGGTTTCCGGGTGATACAGCGGCGCCAAGGTCAGTTGGCCGTTGCCGCCACCGTTGTGCAGGGCATTCCAGGCGTAGAACAGGAAAATCCCCAAGACAACAAGCTGCGCCAGCAGGAACACAATGTTCATGCGAGCGGTGAAGGTGATGCCGCGCAGGTTGACGAAGGTTGCGCTGACCAGGAACGCCAGAATGAAACCGACTTTCGGGATGTCCGGGTAGAGGTGGTTGAGCGCCATTGCCGCGTAGACATAAAGCAGCGGCGGAATCAGCAGGTAATCGAGCAGCATCAGCCAGCCGGCGATGAAACCGACGTGTTGATTCAGGCCCCGTTGCGCGTAGGAATACACCGATCCGGCAATCGGAAAGGCCCGGGCCATGCTGCCGTAACTCAGCGCGGTGAAGACCATCGCCACCATGCCGATGATGTACGCCAGAGGCACCATCCCCGGTGCCTCGGCGTTGACGTAGCCATACACGCCGAACGGGGCGATGGGGATCATGAAGATCATCCCGTACACCACCAGATCGGTCAGTGTCAGGCTACGTTTCAACTCCTGTTTGTAGCCGAACTCTTCTATTTCCATGAAGCGCAACTCCTTGTCAGCCAATCGGTCGTTTTAGTTGTTATATCGGTCCGTCGTTTACAGCATCAGCAGTGGTTACAACAATCCTTACAGCAATGGAGCCAGATAATTCGCCCAACGGGTCACCGCTTCCGGGCTGCGCAGCAGGTCGTTGCGCACCTCGATCAACACCGACTCCAGGCCCCGGGCATCGCCGTGCACCGGCACGGTCATGTCGCCCAGCGGGTCGATCCTGTACGGCTGGTTGCCGGCGACTTTCAGCGGGTGTCGCTCCAGACCGTCGAGCATCCGTTGGGCATAGGCCCGGGCCTGACCGAACAGCACGCCGACTTCCAGCTCCCGCGGCTGGCCGTAGTACAGAGGGGTGAAACTGTGAATCCCTACCACCCGTACCGGACGACCTTCGGCCAGACGTGCGTCGATCAGTTGTTGCAGCCGCGTGTGAAACGGCTTGAACAGGCACTGGCGACGGTATTCGCGGGTGGCCTCGTCGAGCTCGCGGTTGCCCGGCACCTGATAGATCTCGCTCTGCGCCGGTATGCTGTCGGGCGCATGCCGCGGGCGGTTGAGGTCGATCAGCAGGCGCGAATAGTTGGCGCTCAGCAGAGTTGCACCCAGTTGCTCCGACAGTTGCTCGGCCAGCGCCAGGGCACCGATGTCCCAGGCGATGTGTTCGCGCGCGGCCGTGTCATCCAGGCCCAGATTGTTCAGGGCCTCGGGGATGTAGCGGCTGGCGTGTTCGCACACCAGAATCAGCGGGTGCGTCGAATCTTCACGGCTCAGGTTGTAGACCGGTCGGGTGTACAACCCAAGCTCAACGGATTCAGTACAGGCGTGCATAGTGCTCACAAAGATCAGCGGGCGAGAGCTGTTCCGTCAGCGCCAGTTCCTCGGTTTTAAGGGCGAAAAAGGTTTCGAGCAACGCGCTTGGCAGCGCTTCGACCAGCGCTTCACTGCGACGCAGGCAATCCAGTGCCTGGGCCAGGGAGGCGGGCAGGGCAACGATGCCCCGGGCCTTGCGTTGTTCGTCGTTGAGTGAATCAGGAATTTCATCGGTGATCGCGTTCAGCGCCAGACGCTGCTCGATGCCCAGGCGTCCGGCAATCAACAGCGCGGCCATTGCCAGATGCGGCGAGGCGGTGGCGTCCATGGCGCGGAACTCAAGGTTGTATTGCTTCGCCACGGGCTTGTTGCCCAGGCTCACGGTCGGGCAGATGCGCAGCGCCGCTTCGCGATTCTGCTGGCCGAGGCAGGCGTAGGACGCGCTCCAGTGGTGTGGCTGCAAGCGTTCATACGACACCGGCGTCGGTGCAGTGAACGCACACAGTGCCGGCAAGTAATGCAGCACGCCCGCCGCCCAGTGCTGGCCGAGGGTCGACAGGCCATTGCTGGTGCCGGCGTCGTAGAGCATCGGCTGACCGGCCAGATCGAGCAGGCTGACGTGCAGGTGTACGCCGTTGCACACCGCGTCGGCAGCAGTTTTTGGCGCAAAGCTCAGATCCAGACCCATCTGCCGGGCGATTTCGCGGGTAATCTCGCGCACGTTGACCGCGCGATCCGCCGCCGCCACGCCAAGGGTAGGGCGGCAGGTGATTTCGTATTGATGCTTGCCGTATTCGGGCAGGAACATTTCCGGCTCGACGCCACCGGCGCGCAACGCACTGAGCAGCCAGCCACCGAATTCGGCGCCCTGGCGCTGGGCTTCGAGCGAGAACGCCAGATGTTCGGCAAACCCGGCGTGCAGGTTGAATTCGTGTTCGAACGCGGCGTTGACCTGCAAGCCGAGCTCATCGCGATAGCGCTCGACCTCGTTGCGCAACAGGGTGCGCGGGCAGGTGGCCCACGGCCGGCCATCGGTTTCGCGGATATCGCCGTGAATGAAATCCAGCGCAGGTGCTGTGGCGTCCGGGCCGTTGCCGACGGTGACGCGGCTGGCCAGATCGGGAATCAGTCGCAGGTCGCCATAAGCGCCCCACGGACTGGTCGAAGCGATGATGTCCTGCGGCGTCAGCGCGCTGTTGGCTGGCACCCAGCCGCAACCGGCGGCCTGATAGTGCTCCAGCTCATCGGTGGGAAACGAACGGCCACGAGTGACACCGATCAGGTCAGTGGTGACGATGGTGGTCATCGGCAACGGCGACAGGCGTTCGCTCATGAATGCATCTCCTGCAACCGGCCGAGCACGGTGTCGGTGTCGGTGATCCAGCAGTAACCCTTGATTGCGTTCAGACAGGCGTCGTGGCGTGCTTCGGTGTAGGTCGCGCAGGCGTCCGCCACCAGAGTGACGAGGTAGCCACGGTCGGCGGCGTCGCGCACGGCCATGTCGACGCACTGGTCGGTGACAATTCCGGCGATGATCAGATGGCGGGTTTCCAGATTGCGCAGCACGTAGTCGATGTTGGTCGAGTTGAAGACCCCGGACGAGGTCTTCGGCAGCACGATTTCGTTTTCCGCCGGGGTCAGTTCGGCGATGACCTGTGCCTGCGGGCTGCCCTTGGGCAGGTGCATGTCCGACAGCTTGTGATCCAGCGAGCGGTCACGGCCATCGGCGGTCAGGCTTTCGATCAGGGTGTGCAGCACGTTCTGCCGTGCATCGCGGAAGGCGTTGAGCAGTCGGACTTGATTGGGCACCACTTGCGAGCGCGTGCGGTTGAGGAAATATGCGGCGTCCGGGCCTTCGAGGTGCGGGTCGAACTGCGGCTCGAGCCAGGCGCGCTGCATGTCCACCAGCAACAGGGCGGTGTGATCGGTGACAAACGGCAGGTCCCGTGGCGAGCGATGGGGAAGGCTGAACATCCTTATTTATCCTCCAGCAAATGGGTGTCGAAGTCGTTGCGCAGGGCATCGATGCCTTCCAGGCGATCGGCCAGGTCCGGGCTACGCAGGGTCAGGCAGGCAATCAATGCCTCGACCTGGGCCAGCGCCGGAACCATGGTGTCGAACGGCGAAGCCGACTCCACCGGTGCGCTGATGATCATGTCGGCCAGTTCGCGCAGCGGTGAGGCGTAGATGTCGGTGAACAGCACAACGCGGGCGTTGCTGTTCTTCGCCGCGCTCGCCACGCGCAGGGCCTGGGTCTGGTAGCGGCGATAGTCGAACACCAGCACCACGTCCTGACGTTGCAGGTCGAACAGACGATCCGGCAGTTGCGCGTTGTCTTCCAGCGCAAAGCAACCGGGGCGCAGCAGACGCAAATGATTGAGCAGGTAAGTCGCCATCAAACTGCTGAAGCGTCCGCCGAAGCAGTAGACCTGATGGCGGGTGTCGAGCAGCCAGTCGGCCAGAATTCGCACATCTTCCGGCTGGGTCAGGGCCTGGGTTTCGGCCAGCAGGTTGTGGCTATGAGCCAGATAATGACTCCAGGCATCGTCCTTGTTCTGATGCGAGCGCGGCTGCAACAGAGTGCGCGGCGAGCGCAGGCGATGGTCCATGTCACTGAGCAGGGCGTCCTGGAATTCGGCGTAACCACCGAAGCCGAGCTTTTTCACCAGCCTCACGATGGTCGGATCGCTGACGCCGGCATGTTCGGCCAGGCGCGCCATCGGGCCAAGCCCGTTGCGTGGATACTGATCGAGCAAGGCGCGAACGACTTTGCGCTCCGACGGCGTCAGGTCAAGGCCGGGGTCGGTGATCAGGTCTCTTAAAGGGGGCATCCGGGCTCCTGCTGGATGGGGTGTTGAATTCGCTTCACAATCCGTTAAAACAGTATTTATGTAACTGACGCTACATGTCTAGCGAATTTTTCCGCGTTTAAATCAGGCCCCAAAATGAGGCGGGATGCCCGTAACGCAAGGGTTACACGTATGTCGACCAGTTTTGTAGTCCATTGCCCATAATGGTGTCAGACATTGCCGCTTTCACACGCTCGGATCATCCAATCCACTCGCCCGGAGCATCCCGGTTTACGGCACAATTGCCGCTTCATCAGCGATTACGTCGATGACCGTCCTGTCTTTCAGCCGAGTAGCCTCCCGTGCAGACCACCCGTTTGACCTTGATCTGCCATGCCAGAACAGTCGCACAAAAATTGGCGTGTTTTCCTACGAACGAGCCTGTTGAAGACGTGGCGCTGGCGTCCGACTCGCTGGCTTCGCGTCTGGACACTGCGTCACGGTTGATTTGCGGCCCGGAACTGCGCACTCGCCAGACGGCGGCGTGGTTTGGTCACGACATACACATTGATCAGGCCCTGCGTGATTGCGACTGGGGACGCTGGCAAGGTCAGTCGATAAAGGATTTGCAGCGGAACGAACCCGAGGCATTGCAAGCCTGGCTCGAAGATCCGCACGCCGCACCCCATGGCGGTGAGTCGGTGGCGCAACTGCGTGAACGAGTGGCCGCGTGGCTGGTTTCACTGCAAGCCACGCCGGGACACGTGTTGGCGGTCACCCATCCGTTCGTGATTCGTGCTGCATTGATGCAGGTCGCGCAGGGCGAGGCGTTTCACAGCATTGATGTCGAGCCGCTGGCGGCGGTCGATCTGCGGTTTACCGGGCGCTGGCGGCTACGCTTGTCCGGCATGAGTGTGGAAGGAGCAGAGCCATGAAGCGATTGCTGGTGATCGGCATCGGTGCCGGCAACCCGGATTACATCACGATGCAGGCGGTGAAGGCGCTGAACCGGGTGGACGTGTTTTTCCTGATGGACAAGGGCCAGAGCAAGGACAAGCTGATCGACCTGCGGCGAGAAATCTGCGAGCGTTACATCACTGATCGTACGTACCGTTTCGCCGAAGCCCACAGCCCGGAGCGCGAGCGCGGCGATGTGGACTACAGCGCCAGCGTCGATGATCTGAACCGCGCCAAGCAGCAAACCTTCGAACGCCTGATCAGTGACGAATTGGCTGACGGGCAGTGCGGCGGTTTTCTGGTGTGGGGCGATCCAGCGCTGTACGACAGCACCATTCGTATCCTGCAGGCGATTCTGGATTCGGGGCGATGCGCGTTTGAATTTGAAGTCATTCCCGGCATCACCAGCGTTCAGGCCCTGGCGGCACAACACAAGGTGCCGTTGAACACCATCGGCCGCTCGATTGAAATCACCACCGGCCGACGCCTGGCGGCAGGGCAGGTGAGTGACACGGACAGTCTGGTGGTGATGCTCGACGCCGAAGATTCCTACCATCAGGTGGCGGATCAGGAGACAGAGATCTACTGGGGCGCCTACCTCGGCACGCCGGACGAAATCCTCATCCATGGCAAGCTCGGCGACGTTGCCGATGAGATAGAACGGGTGCGCAAGGCTGCGCGGGCCGAGCATGGCTGGATCATGGACACCTATCTTCTGCGCAAGCCTTGATCTCACGACCAAAGCGCTCGCGATACACCGACGGCGGCACCCCGACCACGCTGCGAAACGCCACACGAAAGCTTTCCACCGAGCGATAGCCACAGCGCAGGGCAATCTGCTCGGTGTTCTGCGGCGTGCTTTCCAGCAATTCCCGGGCTCGGGCCAGACGCTCGTGTTGCAGCCAGGCTTTGGGGGACTGGCCGCTGGCCTCCGTGAATTTGCGCAGGAAGGTGCGTTCGCTCATCGCCGCTTCGCTGGCCAGATCGCGCACTTCCAGCGGTTCGTGCAGGCGCTCGCGGGCCCACTGCATCACGCGTGACAGGTCGCTGCGCGGCGTCGGGCTGACCGGCGTCGGAATGAATTGCGCCTGACCGCCGGTGCGCTGCGGCGACATCACCAGCCGCCGCGCCACCGAGTTGGCGATCTGGGTGCCGAAGTCCCGCGCCACCAGGTGCAGGCAGGCGTCGATCCCCGCTGCACTGCCGGCGGAGGTGATCAATTGGCCGGAATCGACGTAAAGCACATCAGGATCGACATCGATGGCCGGGAAGCGCTCGGCAAGCTCCGAGGTGTAGCGCCAATGAGTGGTGGCGCCATGCCCGTCGAGCAGGCCGCTTGCTGCCAACACAAACACACCGGAGCAGATCGACAGCAACCGAGCGCCGCGTGAATGCGCGTCACGCAATGTTTCGAGCAAGACTTCCGGCACCGGTGCACTGCGGTCGCGCCATCCAGGAATGATGATGGTGCGCGCATCCGCCAACAATTCCAGACCGCCATCGGCCAGCACCTGGATCCCGCCCATGGCGCGCATCGGGCCTTGATCGACCGCCGCAATGCAGTGCTCGTACCACGGAAAGTCGAACTCCGGCCGGGCCAGGCCGAAGATCTCCACGGCGATGCCGAACTCGAATGTGCAGAGGCCGTCGTAGGCCAGAATCGCGACCAATCCAGGTGAATCAGGCATTTGGCGGAAAATTCCCGGTGAGTGTCTTGTGCGCCACTGTAGCGGCAAGCGGCGGCTCGATAAAGTCTGTTCATCCCCACAGACAAAGGAGTGATTCAACATGCCCAGCCTGGTTCGCGAAATTCCTGCTGCCCCTTCGGCCATTGCCCTGATGCATTTCAGCAACCGTCTGACCTTCGAAACCGATTGTTCCGACGTCTTCAGCAGCCAGGAAGCCGGCGAAGTCGACTTTGTGCTGGTGGACGTGCGCGGGCCGCTGGCCTTCGAGCGTGGGCATGTCCCCGGGGCGATCAATATTCCCGGGCGTTTGCTGACGGCGGAAGGGTTGGTGGACTACTCGAAAAACACGCTTTTCGTGGTTTATTGCGCCGGTCCCCACTGCAATGGTGCCAACAAAGCTGCGGTGAAGCTGGCGGCGTTGGGTTATCCGGTCAAGGAGATGATCGGCGGGGTGACCGGGTGGCTGGATGAAGGCTTCCAGTTGAGTGTTGCGACAGCGCGCGTCGCCACTGCGCCGATCGCTTGCGACTGCTGATAGCCAGAAGGTTGCCGCTTCGGCGGCACCTTTTGTCGGCTTTGTCCTACAACCCTTGCACCGCTCTGGCGCACACTTTTCCCACGTGATGGCACTCGCCGATTTTCTGTAAGTATTTGTCGCTTAAACACAATTTGCCCCGTGCGCGCCGCCATAGACTGCCGGCCAATTCGGTTTCTTTGCGCTACACAGCCCAAGGCCGAACCTGACAATCGAAAGCTGCCAATAAAAGCCTCCGCACACGGGAGTAATAAATGAAAAAGCTGGTTATGTTCGGTGCCCTGGCACTGTCGATGTTGTCCCTGACCGCCGTGGCCGAAGACGCCAAACCGATCCGTATCGGTATCGAAGCCGGTTACCCGCCATTCTCGATGAAAACCCCTGACGGCAAACTGGCCGGTTTCGACGTGGACATCGGCGACGCGCTGTGTGAGCAGATGAAAGTCAAATGCACCTGGGTCGAGCAAGAGTTCGACGGCCTGATCCCGGCGCTGAAAGTGAAGAAGATCGATGCGATCCTGTCCTCGATGACCATCACTGACGACCGCAAGAAAAACGTCGATTTCACCATCAAGTATTACCACACCCCGGCGCGCTTCGTGATGAAGGCAGGCTCGGGCGTGAAAGACCCGCTGGTTGAGCTCAAAGGCAAGAAAGTCGGCGTGCTGCGCGCCAGTACCCACGACCGTTACGCCACCGAAGTGCTGGTGCCGGCCGGGATCGAACTGGTGCGTTACGGCTCGCAGCAGGAAGCCAACCTGGACATGGTGTCCGGTCGTATCGACGCGATGCTGGCCGACTCGGTCAACCTGAGCGACGGCTTCCTGAAAACCGACGCCGGCAAAGGCTTTGAATTCGTCGGCCCGACCTACGAAGACGCCAAGTACTTCGGCGGCGGCGCCGGTATCGCCGTGCGTAAAGGCGATACCGAGCTGGCAGAGAAATTCAACACCGCCATCAACGAAATCCGCGCCAACGGCAAGTACAAGCAAGTGCAGGACAAGTACTTCGACTTTGACGTGTACGGCCATTAATACGCCGTAGAAAAAAGGTGGCCCCGTTTGCGCGGTGGCCACTTTTTTTTCGCCCGTGATTTATCCTGTCAGCACATTTTCAATGCAGTCATTGCCTCGGCAACGACTACAGAATTTCCGGAGTTCCCCATGCAACGCATCGACCACCTTCTGCCCTGGAGCCACTTGGGCAGCGAACGTTCCCTGAGCGTGTTCCGTTACGGCGCCGGCCCGCGCAAGGCCTACATCCAGGCCAGCCTGCACGCCGATGAACTGCCGGGCATGCGTACCGCGTGGGAGCTGAAAAAACGCCTGGCCGAACTGGAAAGCAACGGCCAGTTGCAAGGCGTGATCGAACTGGTGCCGGTGGCCAACCCGATCGGCCTCGATCAGCACCTGCAAGGCAGCCACATGGGGCGTTTCGAGCTGGGCAGCGGCAAGAACTTCAACCGCTCCTTCGTCGAACTCAGCGCGCCGGTGGCCGAACGCATCGGGCATCAGTTGGGTGGTGATGCCCAAGCCAACATTGCGTTGATCCGCCAGACCATGGGCCAGGTGCTTGATGCGTTGCCAGCGCCGGCGTCGCAACTGGAAGCGCTGCACCGCCTGTTGCTGCGCCACGCCTGTGAGGCCGACATCACCCTCGATCTGCATTGCGATTTCGACGCCGCGATTCATATCTACGCCTTGCCGCAGCACTGGCCGCAGTGGCGATCCCTCGCCGCACGCCTGAAGGCTGGCGTGGCGCTGTTGTGTGAAGATTCCGGTGGCAGTTCGTTCGATGAATCCTGCTCCTCGCCGTGGTTGCGCCTGGCGCGGATGTTCCCGGAGGCTGCGATTCCACCGGCCAACCTCGCTACCACACTGGAACTGGGCAGCATGGGCGACACCCGCGTCGATCAGGCTCAGGCCAATTGCGAGGCGATTCTGGGCTTTTTGGCCGAGCAGGGCTTCATCAGCGGCGAATGGCCGAAGGCGCCGCAGGAATGCTGCGAAGGCATGCCGTTCGAAGGCACCGAATACCTGTTCGCCCCGCACCACGGCGTGGTGAGTTTCCTGCGCGATGCCGGTGAGTGGGTCGAGCGCGGCGATGCGCTGTTCGAAGTGGTCGATCCGTTGAACGACCGCGTGACCACCGTGCGTGCCGGCACCAGTGGCGTGTTGTTCGCCATCGATCGCGGTCGCTACACCCAGCCGGGCATCTGGCAGGCGAAAGTGGCGGGGCGCGAGCCGATTCGAGTCGGCAAGCTGATCAACGACTGACACCCCATCCTCCGGATCACAGTGTTAGGCTCTGCGCCGAACCCTGCACTGTGTGAAGGAAGGCTTATGTTGAAGGTGTTTACGCTGTTGACGCTGCTCGCGTCCACTGCCGTTCAGGCTCAGACCTCGCTGCAAAACGATCTGCCGCTCAACTACCTGGCCCAGGTTCACCCGGACGCCGAACAGCGTCCGCTGGTGATTTTCCTGCATGGCTATGGCAGCAACGAAGCAGACTTGATCGGTATGAAATTTCAGCTGCCCAAGCAGTACAACTACCTGTCGGTGCAGGCACCGATGGCGTTGGGTGAAGGGCGTTTCCAGTGGTTTCGCAAGAAAGGCGAAGGTGCCTACAACGGCGAGACGGATGATCTGAAGGCCAGCAGCCAGAAACTGCGGGCCTTTATCGCCGCAGCGGCGCAGAAATATCACGCGCAACCGGACAAGGTGTACCTGATCGGTTTCAGCCAGGGCGCGATGATGACCTACGAGGTCGGGCTGCGGCAGCCGGCGGTAGTGGGTGGCATCGCGGCGTTGAGCGGGCGGGTATTGCCGGTGCTCAAGAGCGAGCTGAAATCAGAGCAGCAGCATCCGCCGCTGGACATCTTCATCGGCCACGGCACCGCGGATGACCGAGTGCCGTACAGCGGTGGCACCGAGGCCGATGCGTTGTTGCAGAAGCTGTCGTACAAACCGCAATTTCATGCCTATCCCGGCGTTGGCCACAGCATCAGCGCGGCCGAACTGCGGGATCTGAATGGCTGGTTGCAGCAACTCAACCCGTGAAGATCACTTTTCCTTGAGGATGGTTTTCACCAATGCCTCGTGACCGCTCTTGTCGCTGGCCCGGGAAATCACCTGGACCAGCGCCATGCGCGTGCCGGAACCGGCCAGCAACGTGGTGTTGAGAGTCTGGCCGCCGCCCTGGGTGGCGGTGCTGTCGACCTGACGCAAGCCCAGGCCGTTACCTTTCTGGGTCAGGCTCTTTTCGCTGAGCTTGTTGAAGTCCGGCAGGGCCTTGCGTTGGGCGTCGATGAAATCGGAGACGGTGCCGTCGAGGAACGTACTGTCGTTGTCCTTGACGTTGTTGCCTTCGGGAATCTGGTTTTCGGCGACGATGACCACAGTCTTGGTGGCGTCGTTGCTGTACATGGTGCCCTTCGCACCGGTCGGCCCGGCTGGCAGCGGGTCGCCGACAAAGCCCTTGGGCAGGACAAAACTGAATTTGCCGTCGAGCATCGAGACTTTCTCGGTGACAGCCTTCTCTTTGGCTTTGGCTGCCTGAGCATTGATGGCACCGAAACCGGCCACCGCCGCCAACAACAGGACGACGGCTTTCTTGCTAAGCAATGACATTCGAATCTCCGAGGGATGGTCGCGCTTGGGCGGCGATCATCCCACGGAGCACACCCGGCACTCCAGAGCGGTTTGTCCGGGCGGGTTCAGTTCGGCGACGGTGCCGGCGCGGGTTTGGCCAGCAACTGCCGGGTGACGCCCAGCATCGCCACCGAAATGGCCACGGCCACCACGAAACCGCCGAAACCCAGATTGGGAACCGTCAGCGCCAGCACCAGACAAAACGCCGAAAACGAATACATCCCCGTCGCTGTCGCCCGCAACAACGCGGCGGTAAACGCCGGGCCACGGGTCTGCTGGGAAAACACCGCCATCACGCTGCCGAGCACCGGGAACACCGCGAGCAGACCGCTCCAGCGCTCGCCGACGGTGCTGGCCAGCATCGTCACCACCAGCGTGAGCGCGGCCCCGGCGATCATCCGCCAGACCAGTTTGTCCGACTTCGGCGCCGGGCCACTTACCACCGGTTGTACCTTGGGAAACAGGTATGGCGCGGCAAGCAGGGCAGTTGCAGCGGCGGCAATCGAGAAGGGCAGAGAGGCCGGTATCAGCGACAGGATCAACGCCAGCACGGCCCAGACCGATAAAGAAACCACCAACGCCAGCGGCCAGCTCGCCCGCTGCGCCACCTGCGCGTAAGTGATGCAAAACGCGATCATCGCAAACATGGCCGACAGCGCCGCCACCGCCGATTGCGCGGCAAACGCCGGGCCTTGCTCGATGGCGAGGAAAAACAGAATCGGCCCGACCACCACTGGCAACCCCGACAGCCACCCGGCGACGCTGGGGCCCCAACGCTTGCCCGCGAGGGAAATCAGCAGCAGGAAACCGGGAATCAGCAGCAGTTTGAGGATCAGCACGCAGGTGTCTCCGTCGGGTCAATAAGGGCCACGTTAGCATTGTGGTTCACGGATTGCTGCATATGCATGCAAAACATGTATACAAAATGACGAGCGCAATAGCCGACTATGCTCTGAGTATCAGGGTTTACCGGAGTCGATACCGCGATGAGCAATACACCGAAGTTGTTGCGTGGATGCTGCGGGATCGGCTTGTGGGCGTTGTTGCTGACACCCACTTGGGCCAGTTGGCAAGACGCGGTGCCCGGCGCGCAGATCATCGGCACCGGCGATTTCAGCGTGTTCGGTTTCGACGTTTACAACGCCCGGTTGTGGAGCGCCGCGCGTCCATTGGCCGATGGTCAGCCCTTCGCCCTGGAGCTGATCTATCGGCGCAGCGTGTCCCGCGAAGATTTGGTCAAGGCCAGCGTCGACGAGATCAAACGCCTGGCAGGCGCCTCCATCAGTCCTGCGCAACTGGCGGTGTGGCAGGCCCAGATGCAGCAATCGTTCGTCGACGTGCAGGCCGGCACGCGGATCACCGGGGTGTATCTGCCAGGGCAGGGCGCGCGGTTTTTTGTTGGCCAACAGTTGCAGCACGAGATCAATGACCCTCTGTTCGCCCAGGCTTTTTTCAATATCTGGCTGGATCCACGCACGCGCAATCCCGAACTGCGCCAGCAACTGCTGGGTACTGCCAAACCCTGATCGCAGCACATCTACGCTTGGGCGCGCCGACTGAAACGTCTAAGCTGCGTCTTTCGACTTGTTTCTGGATGTGTGCGTGAAATTCAGCTTGCCCAAAATCGCTACGGCGCCGTTCTGCCCGCCGGAAGTGGCCGGCAGTGTTCCGGTCGATCCCAACGCCTCGTTCTTCAAACGCGTGCTGCGCTTTGCCGGCCCCGGTTTGCTGGTGTCGATCGGCTACATGGATCCGGGCAACTGGGCCACCGCCATCGAGGCCGGTTCGCGCTTCGGTTACAGCCTGTTGTTCGTGGTGTTGCTGGCGAGTCTGGCGGGCATGGTTGTGCAATGTCTGTGCTCGCGATTGGGCATCGCCACCGGGCGCGATCTGGCGCAGCTGTCCCGCGAACGCTACAGCACTCCGACGGCGCGGCTGCAATGGGTGCTGGCGGAAATCTCGATCATCGCCACCGACCTGGCAGAAGTGCTCGGCTGTGCGCTGGCGTTTCACCTGTTGCTCGGGTGTTCGCTGACGTTCGGCATCGCCCTGACCGCATTCGATACATTGCTGGTGCTGGCCCTGCAGAACCGTGGTTTCCGCCGGCTGGAGGCAATCATGCTGGTGCTGGTGGGCACCATCGGCGCGTGTTTCTTCGTTGAATTGCTGTTGATCAAACCGTACTGGCCGGACGTCGCCCTAGGCTTCAAACCGTCACTGTCGGCGATCAGCGACGCCGCGCCGTTGTACCTGGCCATCGGCATCCTCGGCGCCACTGTCATGCCGCACAACCTGTACCTGCACACGTCGATCGTACAGACACGGCTGATCGGCAAGGATCTGGCCAGCAAGCAGGACGCGGTAAAACTGGCGCGTATCGACACCATCGGTTCGCTGGCGCTGGCGTTGCTGGTCAACGCGGCGATCCTGATTCTCGCGGAGGCAGCCTTTCATCAGTCCGGACACACCGACGTGGTCGACATCCAGGACGCCTATCACTTGCTCGACCCATTGGTGGGCGGCGCGCTGGCCAGTGTGCTGTTCGGCGTGGCGTTGCTGGCCTCGGGGCAGAGTTCGACCTTCACCGGCACCATCGCCGGGCAAGTGATCATGGAAGGCTATCTGAACCTGCGGATCCCTTGCTGGCAGCGGCGCCTGATCACCCGTGGGCTGGCGCTGATTCCGGCATTCATCGGCGTGTGGCTGATGGGCGACGGCGCGGTGGGCAAGTTGCTGGTGTTGAGCCAGGTGGTGTTGAGCCTGCAACTGCCGTTTGCGCTGTATCCGCTGATTCGCATGACCAACGACAAGCAACTGATGGGGCCGTTTGTGAACCGGTTGCCAACCAAGGTGCTCGCGTGGGGATTGTTTGTGGTGATCAGCGGGGCGAATGCCTGGTTGATTCTGCAGCTGGCGGCCTAACGGCCAAACGCTTCCACCACAAAATCAATGAACACCCGGGTCTTGGCCGGCAGTAAAGTGCGGCTGGGGTAGTACAGCGAAATCGCGCCGGCATCGCATTGCCAGTCGGGCAACAGTCGCACCAGTTCACCGCGTTCGATCTGCGCACTGACATCGGGCAGCACCAGCATCGTCACGCCCAGACCCAACAACGCCGCGGTGCGCATGGCCATCGGGTCATTCAGCACGATGTTCGGGTTGAGCAGGGCGCTGGCCTGTTCGCCGGCTTCGTTGTGCATCTGCCATTGGCGCAGGCGCCCGGTGCGCAGGCCGCGCATGACGATGCCGTGGTGATCGGCGAGATCAGCCGGATGTCGCGGCAGTGTGCGGCCGGCCAGATACGTCGGCGACGCCACCGCCAGCACTTCGGCGGACGACAATGGCCGGGCGACTACGCCGGGTGTCAGCTCGAATCCGCCGCCAATCGCTACGTCGTAACCCTCGGCGATCAAGTCCACCTGACGATTCTCGAAGTGCCATTCCGGGCGAATCAGCGGATAGCGCGCCAGAAACTCCGGCAGCAGCGGCAGCATGTGATCGATGCCGAACGTCGGCGGCAGGCTGATCTTGAGCACGCCCGCCGGCTCGCCGCGCTCGGTCGCCACCGTCGCAATCGCTGCCTGCAAGGCGTCGAGGTTGCCGCCGATGCTCGCCAGAAAACCTTCACCTGCCTCGGTCAACGACAGCTTGCGGGTCGAGCGCTGAAACAGCCGCACGCCGAGGTTGCGTTCGAGAATCGCCACGTTGCGACTGACCGCCGCCGGGGTTAGCGCCAGCAACCGTGCGGCGGCGGAGAAGCTGCCGGTCTCGGCGCTGCGGACGAAAGATTCCAGATTGGCAAGGGTTTCCATTGGTTCGACCTGATAGCGATGCTTGAAGATTATTCAAGACATTACCGGCTAATCAAGTGGGAATGGCAAGCGCAAGATTCGTTTCGAGTCTTACCCCCACTTTGAGGAGAACACCATGAGCACTATCGGAATCATCGGCGCTGGCGCCATCGGTTCAGCGTTTGCCAAAGCCTTGTCGCGTCAGGGCATCCCGTTGGTCATCGCCAACAGTCGCGGGCCGGAGACCCTGGCGGAGCTGGTCGCGGAACTCGGCCCGACTGCCCGTGCCGTTAGCCGTGAAGAAGCAGCGGCTCAGGACATCGTGCTGGTCGCGGTGAACTGGTCGAAACTGCCGACCGCACTGGCCGGGCTCCCGGACTTCGGTGGACGGATCGTTATCGACGCCAACAATTCGATTGAAGCGCCATTGTTCAAACCGGTGGATTTGCAGGGGCGGCCGTCCAGCGAAGTGTTCGCCGAATGGGTGCCGGGCGCGCGGGTGGTCAAGGCGTTCAACCACTTGCTGGCGCGTTTGCTGGAAGCGGATCCGGCGTCGGAGGGGGGCAAGCGTGTTCTGTTCCTGTCCGGCGATGATGCGCAGGCCAAGGCTGAAGTGGGAGCGCTGATCGATCAGCTCGGCTTCTTCGGTATCGATCTGGGCGAGTTGAGCGTGGGTGCGCGACTGGTGCAGTTCCCGGGCGGGCCGTTGCCGGTGCTGAATCTGGTGAAATTTGGCTGACGACCGGGCAAAAAAATACCCGGTGCGACGTGAGTCGTACCGGGTTTGTTGCCAACGGGCAGTGGATGTCGTGGATCCGCCGCCCGCTGTTGAACCTCTTTTGCGCTTAAGCGCGTTCCAGCGCCAGGGCCACGCCCTGACCGCCGCCGATGCACAGGGTCGCCAGACCCTTTTTCGCATCACGCTTGATCATTTCGTGGAGCAGGGTCACCAGCACGCGGCAGCCCGATGCACCGATCGGGTGACCGAGGGCGATGGCGCCGCCGTTGACGTTGACCTTGTCCAGATCCCATTGCAGATCCTTGGCCACCGCCAGCGATTGTGCGGCGAAGGCTTCGTTGGCTTCGATCAGGTCGAGTTGGCCGATGCTCCAGCCAGCCTTGTCCAGGCAGCGGCGAGTGGCGGAAACCGGGCCGATACCCATGATCGCCGGGTCGACGCCCGCGTTGGCGTAGGCAGCGATTTTCGCCAGGGCCGGCAGGCCCAGGGCCTTGGCTTTTTCGGCGCTCATCAGAATCACGGCAGCCGCGCCGTCGTTCAGCGATGAAGCGTTGCCGGCGGTGACGCTGCCGTCCTTCTTGAAGGCCGGACGCAGTTTGGCCAGGGATTCGGCGGTGGTGTCGCCGCGTGGCTGCTCGTCGACCTTGAACGCCACCGGATCGCCTTTGCGCTGCGGAATCAGGATCGGGGTGATTTCATCGACAAAACGACCGGCCTCGATGGCAGCGGCGGCTTTCTGTTGCGACGCAGCGGCGAAGGCGTCCTGCTGCTCGCGGCTGATCTCGTATTTCTCGACCAGATTCTCGGCGGTGATGCCCATGTGGTAATCGTTGAACGCATCCCACAGGCCGTCGCTGATCATGGTGTCGACGATTTGAGCGTGACCCATGCGCAGACCGGTGCGCGCGCCCGGCATCACATAGTTGGCCAGACTCATGTTTTCCTGGCCGCCGGCGATGATCACGTCAGCATCGCCGCAACGGATCGCCTGGGCGCCGAGGTGCAGGGCCTTGAGGCCCGAACCGCAAACCTTGTTCAGGGTCATGGCCGGTACGGCGTGGGGCAGACCGGCCTTGATCGCCGACTGGCGCGCCGGGTTCTGGCCGGCGCCGGCGGTCAGTACCTGGCCCATGATCACTTCATCGACCTGAGCACCGTCCAGGCCGGTCTGCTCAAGCAACTGACGGATGACCGCTGCGCCCAGGTCCACGGCGGAGACGGTGGCCAGCGATCCCTGGAAACTGCCGATCGCGGTACGCGTGGCGGCAACAATGACGACGTCTTGCATTTTCGAATTCCTCACTCGGCAGCGAACTGCATTTCCGGTACGTGATCCGGGACGATCAGTTTACCAGCGGTTTTGGCGACGATTTCCTCGACGCTGACGCCAGGTGCGCGTTCCTTGAGGACAAAAGCGCCATTTTCGATTTCCAGGTACGCAAGGTCAGTCAGGACGCGCTTGATGCAACCGGCGCCGGTCAGCGGCAGGCTGCACTGGCTCAGCAACTTGGACTCACCGTCCTTGGACGCGTGGGTCATGATGACGATGATGTTGTCCGCGCCGGCTACGAGATCCATCGCGCCGCCCATGCCCTTGACCAGTTTGCCGGGGATCATCCACGAGGCGATGTTGCCTTGCACGTCCACTTCGAAGGCGCCGAGCACGGTCAGGTCGACGTGACCGCCACGGATCATTGCGAAGGATTCGGCGGAGCTGAAGATCGACGCGCCAATGCGCGCGGTCACGGTTTGCTTGCCGGCGTTGATCATGTCGGCGTCGATGGTGTCTTCAGTCGGGAAAGGGCCCATGCCGAGCAGGCCGTTTTCCGATTGCAGCATGACTTCCATGCCTTCGGGGATGTAGTTGGCGACCAGGGTCGGGATGCCGATACCGAGGTTCACGTAGTAGCCGTCCTGCATTTCGCGGGCGACGCGTTGAGCCATTTGTTCGCGGGTAAGTGCCATGTTCTTGTTCTCCGTCAGCCTGGATTATTTGCGGATGGTGCGTTGTTCGATGCGTTTTTCGAACGTGCCGCAAATGACCCGGTCGACGTAGATGCCGGGCGTGTGGATGTGTGCCGGATCCAGCTCGCCGGGTTCGACGATTTCTTCGACTTCGACCACGGTGATCTTGCCGGCGGTGGCGGCCAGCGGGTTGAAGTTCTGGGCGGTGTGGCGATAGATGACGTTGCCGAAGTGGTCGGCTTTCCAGCCTTTGACGATGGCGAAGTCGCCGGTGATGGACTCTTCCATCAGGTACTTGCGACCGTGGAATTCACGCACTTCCTTGCCATCGGCGACCGGAGTGCCGACGCCAGTAGCCGTGAAGAACGCCGGGATGCCGGCGCCGCCTGCGCGCATTTTCTCGGCGAGGGTGCCTTGCGGGGTCAGTACGACTTCGATGTCGCCTTTGAGCAGTTGCTCTTCGAACAGTTTGTTTTCGCCGACGTAGGAGGCGACCACCTTGCTGATCTGGCGGTCGGTCAGCAGCACGCCGAGGCCGAAGCCATCAACGCCGCAGTTGTTGGAGACGACGGTGAGGTCGCGGGTGCCCTTGCGCTTGATCTCGGCGATCAGGTTTTCCGGAATGCCGCACAGACCGAAGCCGCCGGCGATCACGGTCATGCCGTCTTCAAGACCTGCCATGGCTTCCTCGTAGGAATACACGCGCTTGTCGAAACCTGCCATATGCACCTCTTTTATTGTTTGTCGGGCGGCTGGCTAGCCGAATGACTGGAGTGTCGCGCTGAAGGATATATTTGTTAAGTTGATTTTTAAGGTTGATTGATTGATAAAGCTCAATAATTGACCTCGTTGATCGTTCCCACGCTCTGCGTGGGAATGCCTCTAGGGACGCTCCGCGTCCCAGTGACGCGGAGCGTCACGGGCTGCGTTACCACGCGGACGGTTCGACGCCTCGACGTGGGAACGATCAATGAGGTGTTCAGCTTAGTCCCTTGAGTGAATCGTTCATGACCATCAAGCAGATCCGCGCTTTTCTCGCCGTGGCCCAGAGCCTGAGCTTTGCCGTGGCCTGCGAGCGCCTGCACCTGTCGCAATCGGCGCTGAGCCTGACCATCAAAGCGCTGGAAGAAGGTCTGGGCGGGCGCCTGTTCAGCCGCAACACGCGCAACGTGGCGCTGACCCCGGAGGGCGAATCGCTGCTGCCGCTGGCCCGGCGCCTGATCGCCGACTGGGACAACGCCGAGGACGAAATGCGCCAGCGCTTCAGCCTTCAGCGCGGGCGGGTGACGCTGGCGGCGATGCCGTCGTTTGCCGGTAATCTGCTGCCGCCGATTCTCAAGACCTTCCGCGCGCGTTATCCGAACGTCAACGTTACGGTCAACGACGTGATCAATGAGCAAGTGCTGGAAATGGTGCGCGATCGCCAGGTGGAACTTGGCGTGGCGTTCGAGCCGATGCAGAACACCTCGCTGACCTTCACGCCTCTTTATAAGGATCGCTTCGTTGCGGTGGTGCCGCAGGATTCGCCGCTGGCCGACCGTAGCGACATTGATTGGCAGACCCTGCTGCAGGAACCGTTCATCACCCTGCAACGACCGTCCACGGTTCGGGTGATGCTGGAGGAACACTTGCAGGCCCGGGGCATGAAACTGCCGGTGGAATTTGAAAGCCATCAACTGGCGACAGTCGGGCGCATGGTGGCGAGCGGGCTGGGCGTCAGTGCGGTGCCGGCGTTGTGTGCCGGGCAGATGCGCGAGTTGGGCGCGCATTGCCTGACCTTGCACGAGCCCGTGGTTGAGCGGGCGATAGGCGTGCTGACGGATCCGGGGAATGAACTGTCGGCGGCGGCGCAGGCGCTTTTTGACATTCTCAAGGCTGAGGATTTTGGACATCTTTGAAATCCATCCCCCTCACCCCAGCCCTCTCCCGGAGGGAGAGGGAGCCGACCGAGTCGTGCTGCTTAGTACATCGACCTGAGCCACCGAGTCGATTATGGATTCAGGCTCATCAACTCTTGAGTTCGACTCGATATTTCAGGTCGATGTAACTCTTATATTCAGCGTGGTCAGTTCCCTCTCCCTTGGGAGAGGGGTTAGGGATCGCAAGCCGGACATCTCCCTCCCACCATCAACCATTCATTGCTTGAGCCAACAGCGGTAACAATTCCTCACAACACCCCTCAATCTTCAAATCCAGCAACTCATCCGCCCGCGTCTTCCCCAGATTGATCGCAATCAGCGGCTTGCCCCGATCCGCAATCACCCGGCACAGGCGAAACGCCGAATACGCCATCAACGACGAACCCACCACCAGCATCCCGGCGGCATTTTCCGCCAGCGCCATGGCCCGCGCTGCTGTCGGCTGCGCCACGTTCTCGCCAAAAAACACCACGTCCGGTTTCATCCGTTCGCCTGCGCAATGCGGGCAGTGCGGCACCTGGAAGCGCGCCTCGAAAGCCGGGTCGAGCAGGGTGTCGCCGTCCGGTGCCTGCACGGCATCGACGCCGGCCAGATACGGGTTCTGCGTTTCCATCAGTTGCTGAATCGAATCCCGCTCGCTGCGCTGACCGCAATCCAGACACAGAACCCGGTGCAGGCTGCCGTGCAGTTCGATGACGTCGTGACTACCGGCCTGATCATGCAAGGTGTCGACATTCTGGGTAATCAAACCGCCGATCCGTCCGTGGCTTTGCAGACTGGCCAACGCCTCATGGGCCGCGTTCGGCCGTGCCTGGCGCACGCGCGGCCAGCCGAGCATGGCCCGGGCCCAGTAGCGCCGACGCGATTCCGGGGCAGCGAGGAATTCCTGGTACATCATCGGCTGCCGGCCACGGCGTACGCCGTCAGTGTCGCGATAATCCGGGATGCCCGATGGCGTGCTGATGCCGGCGCCGGTCAGCACAATGAAGTCGCCGTCGGCCATGACCTCTTGCAGATAGTCGAGCGGGTCGGGGAGGGGACGGTCGAGCATGATCAGCGCTCCGCAGGCTGTAAGTGCCTTGCAGGTTAGCACCGACGGACACCTCTTTTCAGAGGCATCCGCTGCCCGAGGTTATTTGCGAGCCTCCAGAATCAGGTTGAACGGCGTCTGCGTCGCACGCCGGAAGTGTTTGAAACCTGCTTCGGTAAACACTTTGCGCAAGCGCGATTCTCCCGCCTGCGCACCGAGGCCGAGCCCCACTTCCTGGGACAGCGAGTTTGGCGTGCAGATGAACGTCGACGCGGCATAGAACAAGCGCCCGACCGGCGTGATGTTTTCGTCCAGGGTGTCGTTGGCAAACGGCTCGACCAGCAGCACCGTGCCGTCGTCTTTCAAGGATTTAAACGCATGCTTTGCCGCACCGACCGGATCGCCCATGTCGTGCAGGCAGTCGAAATAGCAGATCAGGTCATAGTCATCGCCGGGATAGCTTTTCGCCGTGCCCTGGAAGAACCGCGCACGACTGCTGACGCCGCCTTCTTCGGCCCGTTGGGTGGCAACGGTGATCGAAGGCGCGTGATAGTCGAAGCCGACGAACCGCGAGTTGGGATACGCCTGGGCCATGATCACCGTGGACGCACCGTGACCGCAGCCGATGTCGGCGACCTTGGCGCCTGCTTCGAGTTTGGCCACCACGCCGTCCAGCGCCGGCAGCCACTCGGCGATCAAATGCCCCTTGTAGCCGGGACGAAAGAAGCGCTCGGTGCCGGTGAACATGCACGGATGGTGATCGCCCCAAGGCAGGGCGCCGTTGCCGCGCATGGCCTTGACCAGTTTGTCCTTGTCATGGAAAAACGACGCCACCACCCCGAGGCCGCCGGCCACGTACACCGGCGAATCCTCCTTGGCCAGGGCCAGCGCCTGTTCTTCCGGCAAACGAAACTTGCCGTCGTGGTGTTCCATGTAGCCGGACGCCGCGTGGGCGCTCAGCCATTCGCGCACCAGTCGCGGGTTGCAGGTGGTTTTTGCAGCGAGGGATTCGGGGCTGACCGGCTGGCTGTCGGCCATTGCCCGATACAGGCCGAGTTCTTCGCCGACAATGACATTGGCCAGCATCGCCGCGCCGCCCATGTCGTTGACCAGTTTGCCCATGAATTCGTTGAGTCTGGCCTCGTCCATTTCATGTGCTCCTTTGACAGGATCACAGTCCGGTGGCGTTGGGGGTCGAGGCATTCACCACCGGGCGGTGGTCGTGGAAACGGGCAGGGCGACACTGCTGTCCTGCATCCCCCTCGACTGGGTACTGATTGAGTCTAGCCGCTGTTGGCGCCGGCGGGAGCGGGCTGTGTGGATTTCGGGGTTGTGTATCGCGACGGTGTCTGTATCCCACTGTGTACAGGCCCGCCGCCGATACAAATCCCGCCACTTCCCCCGCATTACCCACACAGCCGCGATACACCCGCCGGTTTAACTGAGCCTGTCAGTCGCCGCCCCCGGCGGCTCCTCAGCAGAGACCTTGCCCATGCAGATTCCCCACCCCACCTTGCAGGCCAGTGTCGGGCTCGGCCTGCGTCGCGGCCTGATGAAAGACCTGCAAGCCGCTCGCACCGGCGATTTCGACTTTCTGGAAGTCGCCCCGGAAAACTGGATCGGCGTCGGCGGCGCTCATGGCGCCGCGTTGCGTGAGCTGGCCGAGCGATATCCGTTGTCCTGTCACGGACTGTCGTTGTCGCTCGGTGGTTCGGCGCCGCTGGACGTCGGTTTTCTCCGGGAAGTGCGGACCTTCCTCGATCATCACAAAGTACCGCTGTACAGCGAACACCTGAGCTATTGCAGCGACGACGGTCACCTCTACGACCTGCTGCCGTTGCCGTTCACCGAAGAAGCGGTGCGCCACGTCGCCGCACGGATCCGCCAGGCCCAGGACATTCTTGGCCGGCGACTGGCGGTGGAAAACGTTTCCTATTACGCGGCGCCCCGGCAGGACATGGACGAAGTGACCTTCACCAACGCCGTGCTGCGCGAGGCCGATTGCGATCTGCTACTGGACGTCAATAACGTCTACGTCAATTCGATCAACCACGGTTTCGATCCGCAGACGTTCCTGGCCGCCATCGAGCCGGGCCGGGTGGTCGGGATGCACGTGGCCGGGCATTTCGACGAGTCCGACACACTGAAGATCGACACCCACGGCGCCTCGGTCAAACCGGTGGTCTGGTTGTTGTTGGCAGACGCTTATGGCCGATTCGGTGCGCAGCCAACCTTGCTGGAACGTGATTTCAATTTCCCGGCGTTTTCTGAACTGGTGGCCGAACTGCAAACCGTCCGCCGCCTGCAAGCCGAAGGAGGCCCGCGTGGATAATCTTCTGCTGCAACAACAGGCGTTGACCCGCTATTTGCGCGATCCAGAACATGAAGCGCCACCCGCCGCCATGAACGCGGCGCGGGTCAATGTCTATCGCGATCTGGTGTTCAACAATGTCTCGCAACTGCTGGGCAGCACATTTCCGGTGCTGATCCGGATCATCGGCCAGGAACGCTGGCGCACGTTGATCCGCGGCTTTCTGCGGGACTACCGCGCGCAGACGCCGAAATTCGGTGAGATCGCCGAGGAGTTTGTCGGCTACCTCGCCTCGGAACCTGCCGTGTTGAGCGAGGGCGACTGGCCGGCGTTTCTGGTGGAGCTGGCGCATTACGAATGGGTGGAAATGGTGTTGCAGCAGTCCGACGCCGAAGCCTTGCCGGCGAGCGATCCGGCGCACTTGCTGGATCGGCCGTTGCAGGTTTCGGCACTGGCCTGGCCGTTGGCGTACACCTGGCCGGTGCAAATCCTCAGCCCTGACCATCAACCGTCTACACCACCGGCCCAGCCAACGTTGTTGCTGGTACGGCGTGCGGTAGATTTCAGTGTGAAGTTTTCCGAGCTGAGCCCGCTGGCGTGGCGGTTGTTGCAGCGGATCGAGGAGTTCCCGTTGCTCAATGGTCGTGAGCAACTGCAAGGGTTGGCGTTGGAGGCGGGGTTGCCGGAAACAGTGTCATTCATGGACAGCGGTCTGGCGTTGTTGCAGCAACTGCATGAGGACGGAGTGATCGGCATCAACTGATCTCACCGACAACAAAAAGCCCTGTGAGAGCATTGGCTCCCACAGGGCTTTTTGTTGGTTCAGGCCTGTAGCGGCAATTTCAGCTCCGCACACAACCCGCCACCTTCGCGATTGCTCAGCGTCAGCGAACCGCCCAGCGCCATCGCCAGTTGCTGGGCAATCGCCAGCCCCAGCCCGGTGCCTCCCGTGCTGCGGTTGCGCGAGTTTTCCACGCGGTAGAACGGCTCCATCACCTGGGCCAGTTCTTCTTCGGCGATGCCCGGGCCGCGATCCATGACCTTGATCGAGAGGCCGCTTTTGTCCCGTTGAATCAGCAACTCGGCAGCGCCGGCGAACTTCAGCGCGTTGTCGGTCAGGTTGACCAGCACCCGGCGCAACGCGTGGGGGCGGGTGTCGATGACCGCGTCACTCTTGCCGCTCAACTGCACTTCCTTGCCCATGTCCTGATAGTCGAACACCAGGCTGTCGAGGAACGAATCAAGATTGGTGCGCCGGCTTTCCTCGGTCGAGCCGTGGATGCTGCGGGCGTAGGCCACGCCTTCGCGCACCAGATGTTCCATCTCGCCGAGGTCGTTCCACAGTTTGTCTTTCTCGACCGAATCGTCCATGAACTCTGCCCGCAGTTTCATGCGGGTGATCGGGGTTTGCAGATCGTGGGAGATCGCCGCGAGCAGTTGCATGCGCTCTTTCAGGTACGCGGCGATGCGCGCCTGCATCGAGTTGAAGGCGCGGGCGGCGTAGGCCACTTCATTCGGGCCTTTTTCGTCGAGGTTGATCGGGTGCGCGTTCGGGTCGAGGGTTTCCACAGCGTTGGCGAGGCGGGTAAGGGGGCGGATGGCGATGCGCACCGCCAGCCAGGTGCAGGCGAGCATCAGCGCCAGTTGCCCGAGCAATACCACCGGCAGCCATGGCGACAGCGGCACCATCGACGGGCGCACATCGATGGTCACCGGGCTGCCGTCGCTCAGGCGCAGGTGGCCCTGAAAGTGTTTTTTCGGGCCGGGAATATCGGTGAACGTCAGCGGATAGGCCTCGCCAATTGCGTCGGTGATCGAGGTGACGGCAATCGGCACGTCCTGCGGATCCAGCGGTGTACCCGGTTCGCCTTCGCTCAGCAGATAGCCGTAATTCTTGCGAGCCAGGCGTTTGAGCCACATTGGGCGTTCTTCGGCGGGCAGTCGGTCGAGGATGGCAATCGAGGTCGAAACGTCGGTTTCGAGGTTGCCGAGCATGGTGTTTTTCGCGCTTTCGTAGCGCTCGTAATATTGCGCGCCGAACGACAGCGCCTGAGCGAGGATCAGGCCGATCAGGAAAATCAGCGACAAGCGGGAGGCGAGGGTACGCGGCCAGTGCAGGGCGAGATTCATGCGGGGGCTCCGAGGACTTCGACCGGCAGCGAAAACACATAGCCTTCGCTGCGCACGGTCTTGATGTAGGCCGGTTCGCGGGCGTCATCCAGCAGGCGCTGGCGCAGGCGGCTGACCAGCAGATCGATGGATCGGTCGAACAGATCGGCGTCGCGGCCCTGTGTCAGGTTGAGCAATTGATCACGGCTCAGCACCCGTTGCGGATGGTCGAGGAACACCCGCAGCAAACGGTATTCCGCACCACTGAGCGCGACCATGGTGCCGTCCTTGTCCAGCAGATGCCGGGCGGAGGTGTCGAGCTGCCAGCGACCGAACGCCAGCAGCCGGCCGCTTTCGGTGACCACCAGATTCGGCGGCAGCATCCGGGTGCGCCGCAGGACGGCATTGATCCGCGCCAACAGTTCGCGGGCGGCGAACGGTTTGGTCAGGTAATCGTCGGCGCCCATTTCCAGGCCGAGGATGCGGTCGGTTTCATCATTGCGCGCGGTCAGCATCAGGATCGGTGTGGCCTTGTGTTTGCCCGAGCGCAATTCGCGGCACAGCAGCAGGCCATCGTCGCCGGGCATCATGATGTCGAGCACGATCAGGTCGACGGTATTGGCTTCCAGAAAACTGCGCATCTGCCGGCCATCGGCAACCACCGTGGTGCGCAGGCCGTTCTTCTTCAGGTAATTGCCGACCAGTTCGCGAATCTCGCGGTCATCGTCGACGATCAGGATGTGATCGACATGTTCCATGGGCCAAACCTCAATCAAAGGGGATTGCCAGGCAGTCTATCGAGCCTGCGCGAGGCCGCCTGCCTGCCTTTGTATTGCAGTGTATCCAGCGCTGTGACGGATACACGCCGACGCAAAAAGCGGATTTTTACAGGGTTTTGTATCGCTGTGTATCCCGGGCGCGTGCGGATACGTAGCGATTTATACACGGCATTTGCCGACACATGCGCGATACCTCGCGAGCTTTAAATGAGCTCCATCGAGGCACACACAGAAAGCCTCGGCCCACTCAACGATTCAACCATTGAAGCCCGAGGAAAACGCCATGAACACCAAGACCAAATCGATCGCTGCCGCTTGCCTGTTTGCCGCTTTGAACATCTGCACCCTGTCGGCCCGCGCCGAAGCCGATGTCACCCCGCAAACCTACTCCTACGGCAGCCACCTGGACATCCAGAAAGTCGTGTCGCTGAAACAGGACAACTCGATGACCTGCGGCATCGTCGACGCCCGCCTGACCTACCTCGACTCGGCCGGCAAGACCCAGGTGCTCGACTACCGCAAATTCGCCGACGGCTGCAACGAAGACAACTGATTACCCACCTCTATAAAAGGAACATCGCCATGAACAACGTATCGCGCTATCTGACCGCTGTTGCCTTCTCCCTCGCCGGCGTCGCGGCCCATGCCAACGCTGCCGTCGAACAGAACACCTGTGGCAGCAGCACCTGCTTCCAATTGGCTCCGGTGGCCAAGCCGGGCAGCGACGGCCTGATCGCCGCCGACGGCGCCAGCCGCACACCGCAGGGGCAAATGGTCGCCGCCGACGGTTCCAGCCGTACGCCGCAAGGCCAGACGCTGGCCGAGAACGGTGCCAGCCGCACGCCGCAAAGCCAATGGCTGGACAACCAGACGGCTTGAGGATTGAAGGGGGCTGCCCGTAACGGGCGGCCCCCGATCCAGTCAACAGACCATCCCTCATTCAAAAGGTGAACCTCATGTTTCTCATCGCTTTCCTGGGCGGTCTGTTGACTGTCCTCAGTCCGTGCATCCTGCCGGTGGTGCCGTTTCTGTTCGCCGGTGCCGACCGCACTCGTTCTTCGATCCTGCTGACCCTCGGCGGCATGGCCCTGACCTTTGCCCTGATCTCCAGCCTGGCGGTGGTCAGCAGCGAGTGGGTGATCGAGGCCAGCAACACCGGTCGTCACATTGCGCTGGCGGTGATGGTGCTGTTTGCGCTGTCGCTGATTTCCGCCCGTATCGGTGACTGGCTGGCCCGGCCCTTCGTGCTGCTGGGCAATCGCCTCGACCCGGACAGCCGGAAAAAGACCGGCCCGATGGCGTCGATCATGATCGGTGTCGCCACCGGTCTGCTGTGGGCGCCGTGCGCCGGTCCGATCCTCGGCGTGATCCTCACGGGTGCCATGCTGCAAGGCGCCAACGCCCAGACCAGCCTGTTGCTGCTGGCCTACGGCGCAGGCAGTGCGCTGTCGCTGGGAACGCTGATCTTCGCCGGTCGCGGCCTGGTCAACCGGCTGAAACCGTCGATTCCGTTTACCGGCTGGTTCCGCCGCGGCGCGGGTGTTGCGGTGCTGGCGACGGCGGCGGTGATCGCCACCGGTGCCGACAACCTGCTGCTGGCCAACACTTCGTCCCAAGGCGTGGCGTCGGTCGAGAAAAGCGTGCTGGAAAACGTGCCGAAGGTGGTGGACTACTTCGTCAGCAAAGTGCGTGCGGACTCGACCGAAGACGAGGCCGGCAAAGGCGCGATGCCGTCGCTGTCCGGCGCGGTGCAATGGCTGAACTCGCCGGAACTGACGGCTGAGTCCCTGCGCGGCAAAGTGGTGCTGGTGGACTTCTGGACGTATGACTGCATCAACTGCCAGCACACCCTGCCGTATGTGAAAGAGTGGGAGAAAAAGTACGGCAAGGACGGTCTGGTGGTGATCGGCGTGCACACTCCGGAATACGGCTACGAGCGGATCATCGACAACGTCAAGGATCAGGTGCGGAAGCTCGGCATTACATACCCGGTGGCCATCGACAACAACTACGCGATCTGGCGCAACTTCGATAACCAGTACTGGCCGGCGCATTACCTGGTCGACGCCAAGGGGCAGGTGCGTTACACCCACTTTGGCGAAGGCAGTTACCAGGCGCAGGAGCAGATGATTCAGCAACTGCTCAAAGAGGCCAAGGCACCTGCTGCGTAAACCGCGAAACTCAATGGCTCACAGGTCGCGCACCATGAGCCATTGTTCGTTGCCCCAGGCGTGAAAACGCTCCAGCACCGTCCAGCCGCGTTTGGCGTAATAGTCCTTTTTGCTTTGAGTGTGCAGGTAGAAACGCGGCAGGCCCCGGAGTTTCGCTTCTTCGGCAATTCCGTCGATCAGCCTCTCTGCCAGACCCTGACCGCGTGATTCGGGGCTGACCAGCACACAGGCCAGCCACGGCCCCAGATCCGGTCGTAGGGCAAGGTCCGCCCGTGCCAATGCCGCACCGCCCAGCAGTCGATCCCCGTCCAGCGCAATCAGGCAGCGCCAGTCGCCATTGGTCTGGCCCTCGGCAAATTCGCGCTGCCATTCGGCCAGGGGCTGCTCGGCATATTCGTAGTGAAACTGGCGGTGGATCCATGCCGCGTAAGTGTCGCTGTGTTGCATGTGATCGGCGAGCCATTCGAAGCGCAAGGACATGATCGAATTCCGTTTCGGGGGAGGGTCTGCATGAGAGCCGATCAGCCGGCGCGTTGGCAACCCCCCGACAGTGTTTCGGGGCCTTTACAAAATCCCGCCACTCATCGGCCAACGCCCGGTTTTACGGGCTCTCCGGACGATTGGCAGGGACGCCGGACAGCGCCCGCGCGATAGTGGGCGAGCAGGGCCGCCAACGGCTCTGACATCCATAAAAAGAAAGCGAGGTTGCCATGCCGAAGTTCGTGATTGAACGCGAGATTCCAGGAGCCGGAAAGCTATCGGAGCAAGAACTCAAGGCCGTATCGCAAACGTCCTGCAACGTGCTGCGTGAACTCGGGCCAGAGGTGCAGTGGCTGCAGAGTTATGTGACTGCCGACAAGATCTATTGCGTGTACATCGCACCCAACGAGGAACTGGTGCGCGAACACGCCAAGCGTGGGGGATTTCCGGCCAACAGCGTGTCCCGGGTGACGAGCATCATCGATCCGACGACCGCCGATTGACCCCTCTGCCGTGGAGCCCCCATTCATGAGTACCCCCATTGATCTCACTGCCCTGAAGGAACGCCAGAAAGTCGCCTGGGCCAGTGGCGACTACGCCGTGATCGGCACCACCTTGCAGATTGTCGGTGAAACCCTCGCCGAAGCCTGCGACCTGCGCTGCGATGAAGAAGTACTGGACGTCGCCGCCGGCAACGGCAATGCCACGTTGGCGGCGGCACGCCGTGGTTGTCTGGTGACGTCCACCGACTACGTTGCGGCGTTGCTGGAGCGCGGCCAGGACCGGGCGCGCGCCGAGCATCTGGAGGTGACCTTTCAGGTCGCCGATGCCGAAGCGCTGCCGTTTGCCGATTCCAGTTTCGACGCAGTGCTGTCGACGTTCGGCGTGATGTTCGCCCCGGATCAGGCGAAAGCGGCCAAGGAGCTGGGTCGGGTCTGTCGCCGTGGCGGACGGATCGGTCTGGCCAACTGGACGCCGGAAGGCTTCGTCGGCCAGATGTTCAAGACCCTCGGTCGCTACCTGCCACCGCCACCCGTTGCGCAACCGCCCTCGAACTGGGGCGCGGAAGCCTGGCTGCATTCGCATTTCGACGATCGCCAGTTTCAGTTGCAGGTGACTCGACGCCACTTCAACTTCCGCTATCGCTCGGCGGCGCATTTCATTGATGTGTTTCGCCACTGGTACGGCCCGGTACACAAGGCATTCGCGGCGTTGCCGCCGGAAAGCGGGCAGGCGCTGGAAACGGACCTGACGTTACTGATCGACGGATTGAATCGGGCGGGAGCGGAATCGATGGTGGTGCCGAGTGAGTATCTGGAGGTGGTGATTACCAAACGCTGAAGCCATTGTGGGAGCGAGCCGGCTCGCTCCCACAGGAGTTTCTATTTCAGATGCGCACTGTCGAACCACTCCAGCGCCGTGCGCCAGATGCAGATGCCGAGAAAGTACGCCGACGCCAGCAGCCACAGGCCCATCACCAGCGGGTTGATCACCGGGTGGTTCAGCACCAGCGACAGGCTGCACAGCAACCAGATCGCCGTCACCGCAATGTTGATCGGCATGAACCGGCGCACCCGGAACGGGTGCAGGAATTTCATCCGGGTCACGGTCAGCAGCGCCAGACCAATCACCGTCAGGAAGGTGAGCCACGGCCCCGGATCAATGATGTACAGGCACAACGCAACCACGTTCCACGCGGCGGGAAAGCCGACGAAGTAGTTGTCCTTGCTCTTCATGTTGACGTTGCAGAAGCAGAACAGCGACGACACCAGAATCAGCGACACGGTCAGCAGCAAGGTGTAGTCGGGCAGGGGAATGTAGCGATAGATGAACAGCGCCGGGATGAACACGTAGGTCAGGTAATCGATCACCAGATCGAGGATCGACCCGTCGAAACTCGGCAGCACCGACTGCACGTTGACCTTGCGCGCCAGCGCCCCGTCGAGGCCGTCGACGATCAGCGCCACGCCCAGCCACATCAGGCAGTGGATCGGCTGGTTTTCCAGCAGGGCAAGGGTGGCCAGGAAGGCGGTGACCACGCCGGTCGCGGTGAAACCATGGGCGCCCCAGGCCTTGAGCCTGGCGATGTGGACGGTCGATATCACGAAGGCGTTCTCCAGAAAATGCAGCAAGCCGCGTAAACCCTTGGGCAGCAAGGGTGGCGACCAACCGGGTCGGGGTTGCAGTTATCGACCGGTCGGGCCGGGTCAAGGTTCACCCATTCTTGAAGATTAGCTGGCCCTGAAAAAAATACCCCGGCAGGGCCGGGGCATTTTTATGTGACATCGGTAACCGTCAGAGCGCGGCTTCCGGACTGCGGCCGAACACCCGGCTGTATTCAGCCTTGGCGGTCTGCTCGGTGAACTCCCCCGACCACTTCGACACCACCACGGTTGCCACGCTATTGCCGATGGTGTTGCAGGTGGCAATGGCCATCGACATGAAGCGGTAGACGCCGAACAGCAGCGCCAGACCTTCCACCGGCAGGACGCCAATCGCCGTGACGGTTGCTGCGAACACCACGAAGCTGCCACCGGACACCGCCGCCGCGCCTTTGGAGGTGACCAGCATGATCGCGATGGTGCCCAGTTGTTGCTCCCAGCTCATCGGCACACCGTAGGCATTGGCGATGAACAGCACGCACAGCGACATGTAAATGGACGTGCCGTCGAGATTGAAGGCATAACCGGTGGGCAGCACCAGACCGACGCTCTGTTTCGAGCAACCGAACTTCTCGAGTTTTTGCAGCAGGCGCGGCAGGGCGCTTTCCGATGAAGCGGTGCCGAGCACGATGAAAATCTCATCCTTGATGTACTTGAGGAACCGCCACAGGCTGAATCCGGAAATACGGCAGACCGCACCCAGTACGACAAAGATGAAAAACGCCACGCCGACGTAGAACATCAGCACCAGATTGGCCAGCGACATCAGCACCGCCGAGCCGTTGCTGCCAACCGCGTACGCCACCGAACCGAACGCGCCGAGCGGAGCGAACTTCATGATCAGGTTGATGAACTCGAAGAAGCACTCCGAGACCCGACTCAGACTATCCTCGATCACGCTGCGGCGTTCCGGTTTCAACGCCAGCAGGGCGAAGCCGAACAGCACCGAAATCACCAGCACTTGCAGCAATTGGCCGCCGGCGAAGGCGCCGACGAAGTTGTCCGGGAAAATCCCGTAGATGAAGTCCAGGGTCGACGCCGGGGCATGGCCCTTGGCGACGGCGGCACTGGCGGCTGCGGCAGTGGCGCTGCTCGGGTGAGCGTCGTGCATGCCGGAGCCGATGTTCAGCAGGTTGCCCCAGAGCAGGCCGATGGCCAGGGCGATGGTCGATACCACTTCAAAGTAGATCAACGCACGCAGGCCGACTTTGCCCACGCGTTTGATGTCGCCCGCCGAGGCGATGCCGTGGACCACGGTGAAAAACACCAGCGGGGCGACGGCGGTCTTGATCAGCTTGAGGAAGATGTCGCCGAGAATCTTGAAGCTGGCCGCCAGTTCCGGCGCGAGGAAGCCGAAGGCAATCCCCAGCAGCATGGCGGCGATTACCTGAAAGGTCAGGTCCTTGTACAGCGGTTTTTTGTCGGGGGTGGTCATGTCTGCGATCTCGTTGTTGTTATTGGCGAGCGATGGGCAGAGGGCTCGCGCGCGGCGAGCCCGGTGAGGATCAGCGTTTGACCGAACCCTCACGTGCCAGGGCGATGTCGACCATCTGCGGCGCAAGGCCCAGGTAGTTGGCCGGATCGGTCAGGCGCTTGAGTTCCTCGACATCCAGTTGCGCGGTGGCCTCACCCTGGGCCAGCAGCGCGTCGAGCAGGCTGGTGCCCTGATCGTTGGCCATGCGGCAGGCGGCATAGACCACGTCATGCGCAACCTGACGACCGAGTGCTGGCGCCAGCCCCATCATTACGGCTTCGGCGACGATCAGGCCCTGGGTCATGTCGAGGTTTTTGCGCATGCGCTCGGTGCGCACTTCAAGGCCGGCGAGCATGAACTTCGCCTGACCCAGCGAGGCAGCGCTGAGGGCAAAGGCTTCCGGGATGGCGATCCATTCGGCTTGCCATGGACCGGTGGAGCGCTCGAAGTCCTGAATCATTGCGTCAAGCATCAGACCCGCCTGCTGGCGCACGCCTTTGGCAGCGGCATACATCAGCTCGCAGGAAATCGGATTGCGCTTTTGCGGCATGGTGCTGCTAGCGCCACGGCCCTTGACGAACGGTTCGTAAACTTCACCCAGTTCGCTGGTCATCATCATCATGACGTCGAGGGCAATCTTGCCCAGCGAGCCGGTGACCAGACCGAGGAAGTTCAGGGTTTCCGCCAGACCATCGCGGGCGACGTGCCAGGTGGCTTGCGGCACGCCCAGACCCAGTTCAGCCATCAGCGCTTCCTGCACTTCCAGACCTTTGTCGCCAAGGGAGGCGAGGGTGCCCGCCGCGCCGGCAAACTGACCGATTTCCACCCGTGGACGCAGCTCCACCAGACGTTCGGCGTGGCGGTCGAACATGCTCAGCCACACCGCGCACTTATAGCCGAAAGTGATTGGCAGCGCGTGCTGCAAATGCGTGCGGCCGGCCATTGGCGTGTCGCGATAGTGCTTGGCAAGGTCGGCGAGCAAACCGCGCACCGCTTGAATGTCGCGCTCGACGATGGCCAGCGCAGCGCGGACTTGCAGGACGACGGCAGTGTCCATGATGTCCTGGGTGGTCGCGCCCCAGTGCACGTAACGGCCGGCTTCACCGCAGGTTTTCGACAGCTGCTCCACCAGCGGCAGGATCGGGTAACCGACGATTTCGGTCTCGTGCTGCATCAGCGCCAGATCGAGCGAGGCATAGGTTGCCAGCTCGGCAATCTGTTCGGCGGCAGCCGCCGGGATCACGCCGCAGCGCGCTTCGGCCCGGGCCAGGGCGACTTCCACTTCAATGTAGCGTTCGATCAGGGCTTGGTCGGAAAACACGCTGCGCATCTCGGCGGTGCCGAACATGTCGCGGAACAGGGCGGAGTCGAAGACAGTGCTGGACATGAGGGAATCCTGAATATGTTTGTTATTGATCGGACATATTTATTATGTCCGTACATAATTCTTGCGCCCTCGCTGATACACTGTCAACTCGCTTAACCATCGGGACTGATGAAAGGTATGAACACGCGCTATGCGGTCGTTGCAAAAGACTTGATGGAGGGCATCTCCAGCGGTCGCTATCCGCTCGGATCGCTGCTGCCGACCGAGTTCGAACTGTGCGAGCTGTACGACGTGAGCCGGCACACCGTGCGGGCGGCCATTACGCAGTTGCAGAATCAGGGGCTGGTCTCGCGGCGCAAGCGGGTCGGAACCCGCGTCGAGTCTGTCTCGCCGAAGGGCGGGTACTCGCAGTCGCTGGCCTCGGTGTCCGACCTGGTGCACCTGGCGGAAACCCAGATGCGCAGCATTCAGAACGTCTCCCGTTTTGTCGCCGACATCGCCCAGGCCCGACGCCTGGGCATGGAGCCGGGGGAGCATTATTTTTGCGTGTCGAGCATTCGCGTCGACGAACAGAACCGGCGGGCGCCGCTGTGCTGGACCGATGTCTACGCGCAGGAAACCTACGCCGAAGTCATCGAGCTGGCCGAACAGCATCCGGACGAACTGATCGCCGCGCTGATCGAGCGCCATTTCGGCCGGCACATCGACGTGGTCGACCAACAGGTGCGCGCGGTGTTGCTGAGTCCGGAGATCGCCAAAAGCCTCAACGCCGAAGCCGGGTCGCCGGGGCTGAACATCATTCGCCAGTACCGTGACGAGGACGGCGCGCTGATGGTGGTATCGGAAACCACGCACCCCGAAGACCGCTTCACACTGGTGACACAGATGCGCCGGGAAAAGAGTCCGGGTTGATGCCCGGCGTCAGCCCAACGGTGCTGGCACATCGCATCAAGAGGACTATCGTTGCCTGACGCAGTCATACCCCTTTGCCTGAGGACGACGTCATGAACACCAGTGATCTGCTTGAACAACTGCTGCGAGGCCAAGCCTCGGCGGGACAACCAGGTGGCGCGTCGACCGGCGGGGGAGCGGGTGGGCTTGGCGGGTTGCTCGGTGGTCTGCTGGGCGGCGGCAGTGGCGGCGGTTCTCCTGCCGGAGGGCTGGGTGGCTTGGGTGGGCTGCTTGGCGGATTGCTCGCCGGTGGCGGAGCGCTGGGCGGCGGGACGCAGCGTCGTTCCGGCGGTACCAACTACGCGGCGCTGGCCTCGCTGGGCATGATGGCGTTCCAGGCGTATCAGGCCTGGCAACGCAGTCAGGCTTCTGCTGCGCCGCAGCAAACCCCGCAAACCGCGGATCTGCTGTCCGGCCCGCAGGTCGAAGAACACAGCCACGCCGTCCTGCGTGCATTGATCGCGGCGGCCAAGGCTGACGGGCGGATCGATGAGTCGGAAAAACACCTGATCAGCAGCGAAATCGGCAAGCACATCGATGACCCGAACCTGCAGCAATGGCTCGACGATGAAGTCGCCAAGCCGCTGGACCCCACCGAAGTGGCTCAGGCGGCGCAGAACGATCCGGCCATGGCCGCCGAAATGTATCTGGCCAGCGTGATGCTGGTGGACGATCAGCAGGACGCCGAGCGCAATTATCTGGATGAACTGGCGGCGGCGTTGCAGATCGACCCCGAGTTGCAGGTTCACCTGGAGCAGCAGGCCAAGGGTACGGCCTGACAGCAAAACCTCGCAGCCTTCGACCGCGTCTGTTCAAACCAGGAACGTGTCGGGGGCTCCGTCCGTCCGGGCAAATTTAACGTCGATTGAATTTTCGGCAGGCGCCGCCTCTCTGCTGCATTAGAGGCGAGTGACTGAGCGTCCTGCCAATTGATCGAGAATATTGCCATGACTGTCCTGACTCACCTGCAAGCTGCCCCCGCCCAATCGCGACCGCTCGACTCTTCGGGTGAGTTGCGGCGTATCCATGAAGCGCTTTTATCCGACGAACATCCGCAGCCGCTGGCGCGCGCCTTTCTGGAAGATCAACTGCTGCAGGCCGCGCAGTTGAAGGATGAGCTGCCATCGGACCCCGCGCAGTGGTATGCCTGGGTGGCAGAGCACTGTGCCGATGTCGCCCGGCAATACGCCGACTACCTGCAACAACGCAAGGCTGGAGGCGCACGGCAGTTCTTCAGTTGCAAGGCTCATGCGCTGTATTTCCTGCAAGCGGTGGCGCCGACCAAGCTGGTTGATGGCGCCTGGCTCTATGGTCTGCTGGGACAGTGGCGCGATCCGCGCTTCAGCAGCCTGCTCAGCACCTATCTGGAAGAGCTGGGCGATGGCAATCCGGCGCAGAATCACGTCGTGATCTACCGTCAACTGCTCGCCGAACAAGGCCTCGAGCCCAGCAGTCCTCTGCCCGACGAACGCTACCTGCAAGGCGCGCTGCAATTGGCCCTGGGTGCCGGCGGCATGGATTTTCTCCCGGAGGTGATCGGTTACAACCTTGGTTACGAACAGCTGCCCTTGCACCTGTTGATCAGCAGTTACGAGCTCAGTGAGTTGGGGATCGATCCCTACTATTTCACCCTGCACGTGACCATCGACAACGCCAGCACCGGCCATGCGCAAAAAGCCGTTCAGGCCGTTCTTGATCTGTTGCCTCTGGAAGCCGATCGCAGCGATTTCCTGCGCCGGGTCTCGCTGGGCTATCGGCTTAATGACCTGGGACAGGGCAGTCGCGCAATCATCGAGGAGTTCGATCTGGAGCGTGAACTGTTGGCGATGCTTGAGCGCAAGTGTCCGTTCGCTCAACACATGCACTCCGACTATTGCCGCTTCGAAGGCAAGACCGTCAATCAGTGGCTGGCCGATCCGCAGCAGCTGTCCGGGTTCCTCCAGGCCATGCAGGACAAGGGCTGGATCAAGCGCCACGAAGATCCACAGGGCAGCCGCTTCTGGCAATTGATCGATGGCGATGGTGCGGCGATGTTCGGCGTGTTCAGCGCCTATGAAAAACAACTGGTGCACGACTGGATTGCCGGTGACTGGATTTCTGCGGATAAACCCGTCGCGTTCCGCCGCCGCCCCTCAGTCCCCGCGCCGATTGAGGTGCCCGAGCAGGACCCCGATGTGCAACGCCTGAATGCGGCACTGCAAGGGCAGGACGCTCACACCCAAATCGCAACGTTGATCCCTTGGCTCGCGCCGGCACGCCATGCGCATCCGGCCGGGCTGCTCGCCACTCGCCGATTCATCCAACTCAAATCCGGCCAGCGTTAAGGAAATCATTCAATGAATCAGGAAGAACAACTGTCCGCCAACGACCTGGTGCTGCTGCAGCTGGGGCGGCGCCTGCAGGCCGACGGCTATCGTTTCATCACCCCGACGCCGCTGACCCACCAACGGGTCAACCAGCGCGACGAAGGGCAGGCCGCCGATTGCCTGCGGGATGTGTTCGGATGGTCGCGCCCGTTCGAACCGGGCCTTCTGTCCGCCGATGAACAACGGCAATTGCAGGACGCCCAGGTGATTGATGAGTTCGATGGGCGCTTGAAGAGCCGGGTGCGCTGGTCGAGCCTGGATGACCTGTTGTTTGTGCATTCCGGGTTTCCCACCGATGCAGCCGACTCAGTGTTCTTCGGCCCGGACACCTATCGCTTTGCTCAACTGATCCACAGCCATTTGCAGCAGAACTTTGCGCCCATCCATCGGGCGGTGGACATCGGTTGTGGCGCCGGAGTCGGCGCGATCCTGATCGGCCGTGCCCGGCGAGAAGCGCAAGTGCTGGCGGTGGATATCAACCCCGCCGCATTGCGCCTGACCACGATCAACGCGGCGTTGGCCGAAGTAGCCAATGTCGAAGTGCGCGCCAGTGATGTATTGCAGGGCGTCGACGGCGAATTCGACCTGATCGTCGCCAACCCGCCCTACATGGCCGATCCGGCCGGGCGAGCTTACCGCCACGGTGGCGGGACGCTGGGGGCGGGCCTGTCGTTGCGGATCGTCGAACAGGCGCTCAATCGCCTGACTCTCGGCGGCTCGCTGGTGCTTTATACCGGTGTGGCGATGGTCGATGGCCGCGATCCCTTCCTCGATACCGTAGTGCCACGGCTGGATGAAAAGCGCTTCGGCTGGACCTACCGCGAACTCGATCCCGATGTGTTCGGCGAAGAGTTGTTGAACCCCGGCTATCAGCGCGTCGACCGGATCGCCGTGGTCGCGCTGACGGTGACTCGAACAGGCTGAAACAAGGCAGGTGCAGGATGAGCAGGAATCTCGACGACTACAACCGGATGCGCGACTTTTCGGCCACCTCTGAACCGGCGGCAGAACGCCGTCGGGGCAAGAAATCCGCAGGCGATCATGCCCTGCAGTTCTGCATTCAAAAACACGATGCCTCGCACCTGCACTATGACTTTCGCCTGGAACTCGACGGCGCGCTCAAGAGCTGGGCGGTGCCCAAGGGCCCGTCGCTGGATCCCAAGGTCAAGCGCCTGGCGGTGCACGTCGAGGATCACCCGCTGGATTACGCGACGTTCGAGGGCAGCATTCCCGAAGGGCATTACGGTGCCGGCGATGTGATCGTCTGGGATCGCGGCGTGTGGATTCCGCTGGAAGACCCGGAGAAAGCCTACGCCAAGGGCAAGCTCAAATTCGAACTGCAAGGCGAGAAGCTCGCCGGGGTGTGGAATCTGGTGCGCACCCACATGCCAGGCAAAAAAGAGCAGTGGTTTCTGATCAAGCATCAGGACAGCGCCGCGCGCCCGCAAAGCGATTACGACGTGCTGGTCGCCGAGCCCGACAGCGTGCTCAGTGAACGCACGATCGTCGACAAACCCAGCCTCAGTGCGAAGCAGGTCAAGCCGCTGAAGGCTTCGTCGAAAGCGCCGCGCAAGCCGGCTTCGGGCAAACTTGCCGGGGCGCACAAGGCCAGGATTCCCGCGCAACTCAAACCGCAACTGGCCACCCTGGTGGAGAGTGCGCCGGAAGGGGATTGGCAATACGAGATCAAGTTCGACGGCTATCGGATCATGGCGCGTATCGATCAGGACGAGGTGCAGTTGTTCACCCGCAATGGCCATGACTGGACGCACAAATTGCCGAAACAGGCGCAAGCCCTGGCGACGCTGGGCCTGGAGTCGGCGTGGCTGGATGGTGAGATGGTCGTCGCCGACGCGGACGGCGTGCCGGACTTTCAGGCCCTGCAAAACGCGTTCGATTCGGGACGCAGCGAAAACATCGTCTACTACCTGTTTGATCTGCCGTATCTGAACGGTGTCGACCTGCGCGAGGTACCGGTGCAGGAGCGGCGCGCAGCGCTGGCCACGGTGCTGAAAGCCCACGAAGATCCGCTTTTGCGCTTTTCCGAAGCGTTCGACGAAAGCCCGCAGGCGTTGCTCAACAGCGCCTGCCAGATGCGCATGGAAGGCCTGATCGGTAAACGCCTCGGCTCGTCTTACGTGTCGCGCCGCAGTAGCGACTGGATCAAGCTCAAGTGCAAGCATCGCCAGGAATTCGTGATCGTCGGCTATACCGATCCGAAAGGCGCGCGCAGTTCATTCGGAGCGTTGCTGCTTGGGTTGCATGATCGTGACAGTGGCGAGTTGCGGTACGCCGGCAAGGTCGGCACCGGATTCAATGAAACCACCCTCAAGAGCATCCTCGCGCAGCTCAAGCCATTGAAGGTGAAGAAACCGGCGGTGATCAATCCGCCCAGCGGTTTCGAGGCCAAGGGTGTGCACTGGCTCAAACCGAGTCTGCTGGCGGAAGTGGCGTTCGCCGAAATGACCCAGGACGGCTCGGTGCGTCACGCCGTTTTTCATGGCTTGCGCGAGGACAAACCGGCCAAGGACATCACCGAGGAGCGCGCCAAACCGATGAAGACTTCAAAGGCTCAATCTACCGCGCCGTCCCAAACCGATCTGGCCGACGGCAAGGTGCGGATCACTCACCCCGACCGGGTGATCGACGCCAGCAGTGGCACCACCAAAATGCAGCTGGCCGAGTATTACGCCAGCGTCGCCGAATGGATTCTGCCGCAGCTCAAGGACCGCCCCGTGGCGCTGGTACGTGCGCCGGACGGCATCGCCGGTGAGCTGTTCTTCCAGAAGAACGCCGAGAACCTGGCGATCCCCGGCATCCGCACGCTCGACAAGGAGCTGACCGGCCAGCCGGTGATGCTGATCAACAACGCCGAAGCCTTGATCGGCGCGGTGCAGATGAGCACGGTCGAACTGCACACCTGGAACGCTACCACCACCGATCTGGACAAGCCCGACCGCTTTGTCCTCGACCTCGACCCGGATCCGGCGCTGCCCTGGAAAAGCATGGTCGAAGCCACGGCGCTGACCCTGACCGTGCTGGACGAGTTGGGCCTCAAGGCGTTTCTCAAGACCAGCGGCGGCAAGGGCATTCATCTGGTGGTGCCGCTGACCCGCAAGCATGGCTGGGATGAGGTCAAGGATTTCAGCCACGCCATCGTCACGCACATGGCGAAGTTGTTGCCGGAGCGTTTTTCAGCGGTGTCCGGGCCGAAAAATCGCGTAGGGCGGATCTTCATCGATTACCTGCGCAACGGCCTGGGCGCCACCACCATTTGCGCATACGCAGCGCGTACCCGCGAAGGGTTGCCGGTGTCGGTGCCGCTGTTTCGGGAGGAGGTCGGCGAGATCAAAGGTGCCGATCAATGGAATGTGCGCAATGTTCACGAACGGCTGGCGGAAGTGGGGGATGGACCTTGGGCAGACATGAAGAAAACCCGGCAGAGCATTACGGCCGAGATGCGTAAGCGGGTGGGCATGAAAAAATGATCAGGTGCCGCGCAGCAAGTCGTGAGCGTTGAGCAGATCGAAGGCGACTTGCGGGTTTTTTTCCAGACCACGGCGGATGGCGGCGGGGATGGTTTTGCGGGTTTTGCGGCAGAGCCCCGGAAGCTCTTCGACCTCGATTTCGATGCCGCCTCGCACGGTTCGCACTTCACCGAACTTCGGTGCGATCAGCACGCGAATCCCGAGCTGATCGAACATCTTGCCTTGCAGCCGCTGGAGGTCGGCGAGGTCTTTGAGGTTTTCCAGACGCTCGAGCAGACGCTTTTCTTCCTCGCGAGTCAGCAAAAGGATGCGCACATCCGCGCCGGGCGTATCCAGCAGCGGATCACGCCCGCAGATGCACAGACCCGGCGGGCAAGGGGAGCGGAGTGAGGCGGAAATCGTCATGGCCTCCATCATAGAGGCCGTTCGACGGTTTTGCCCATGGTCGTTCGCCAGCCGTCCATCGGCAGGGCGTAACGGTGGCAAGTCCGTCAGCCACCATCATCATCGAACGTGCCGTGGTTACTGCGACAGACCTTCGTAGTGAACCAGGATGGCGTTGGCCAGCTCTTCATCGCTGGCGTTCAGGCCAGGATTGTCCTGACGCACCTGCTGCAGTACCGATTCCAGGTACACGCCACGGATCGTTCCGCCGCTGGCGACGAATGCCGACAAGTCGTCACGGGCCGGAATCACCATTTTGTGATCCTTGAACGTGGAATACAGCGAGGCGGAAACGCCGGCCGAAGTGGCGACATCCCCCGCATCCACGCGGGCGAAAGCCGAACCGAAAGGCAGGCACAGCATAAGAGACGAAACCAGTAGTAAACGACGCATGACGGTGTTCCTCCAGCAGCGTAAAGCGAAAAGGAAGTACCACATAATGTGAGAGGTGTCGGCGGGCACGGGAGTTCCGTAAGTCGGCTCAGCCGGTTGGGGGCGGCATGAGAACCGTCGCACAGTGCGGCATTTTTACTGGATGTAACGAAACACGCTGAGACGCTCTAACGCAGCGTGTTCATGGAAATAGGCTTAACTGAAGCGTTGAACGGCGCCGCGTGGCGCGACCTGGGAGGAAATCACGGTGTCGATCAAACTGCGTTTGGTGTTGCTGATTGCGACCAGCCTGCTGACGGCGCTGATCGTGAGCCTGGTCAGTTATGTCGGCAATCAGCGGATGGCTTCGGCGGTCAGTGACAACGCGGTCAGCATGAGCGCGCTGCGCAACCACATGGAAGCCGACATGATGCACGACGCCCTGCGCGCGGACGTGTATTCGGCGATGCTGGTGGGGCTGGGCAAAAGCACCAGTTCGGCGGACGAGGTGCGCAGTTCGGTCGAAGAGCATGCGGCGCATTTTCGCGAAGTGCTGGGTGAAAACCTCAAGCTTCCGGTGAACCCGACGATCAAGTCCGCGCTCGAGCAGATCAAGCCAAGCCTCGACACCTACATCAGCGCCGGCGAGCAGATCGTCGGTCTTGCGCTGGAAAATCCGGACAGCGCCCAGCAACAACTGGGGACCTTCAATACCGCGTTCAGCCAGCTCGAAGAACAGATGGCCGCTCTCAGCGAGCTGATCGAAACCAATACCCGGCAGACCAGCGAAGGCACCGAGGCGGCGATCCACAACGCCAATGTCGCGCTCGGCATCGTTCTGATCGCCAGTCTGTTGCTGCTGTTGGCCCAGGGCCGGTGGGTGATCCTGAGCATCATGGGGCCGCTGAAATCCGCCAGCCGCATCGCCGAAAGCATTGCTCACGGCAACCTCAGCGAGCCGATCGCCGAACCGTCCGGCAAGGACGAAGCCAGTGCGCTGATCCGCACGTTGGCCACCATGCAGCGCGACCTGCGAGACATGATCGACGTGGTGCGACGCAACGCCCATGGCGTCAGCGGCATGAGCGAACAACTGAGCCACGGCTGCCATCAGGTGGCCGACAGCAGCCAGCAGCAAAGCACCGCCGCCGGCACCATGGCTGCCGCCGCGAGCCAGATGACCGCCAGCATCGAGGAAATCACCCGTCACGCCGAGCGTGCTTTGAACATGGCCAGCCAGGCCGAGTCACTGGCGAAAAACGGCGGGCAGGTGATCCATCAGGTGGTCAGCGACATGGACGACATCGCCCGTTCCGCCCAGCAATCGGCGCAGGTGATCCGCACCCTCGATCAGGAATCCGAGGGCATCTTCAACATCATTCAGGTGATCAAGAGCATCGCCGACCAGACCAACCTGCTGGCGCTCAACGCGGCCATCGAGGCCGCCCGGGCGGGCGAGCAAGGCAGGGGCTTTGCGGTGGTGGCCGATGAGGTGCGCAGCCTCGCTGCGCGCACCAGCGCCTCGACCCAGGAAATCGCCGCGATGGTCGCACGCATCCAGAACAGCACCCGCGAGGCCGTCAGCAGCATGGAGGCTGGTGTCGCCCAGGTCGACAAAGGCATGGCGGTCACCGCCGACGTCGAACGCGCCATCCGCGAAATCCTCGACGCCACCCTCAGCACCACGCAACTGGTCAACGACATCACCCGCACCATCGGCGAACAGAGCCAGGCGAGCAACGAGATTGCCCATCAGGTGGAGATGATCGCGGGGATGTCGGAGGGCAACAGCAAGGTGATCGGTCAGACGGCCAATACCACGGATGAGCTGTCGAGTCTGGCGGGGCGGCTGGCGCAGTCGGTGGATCGGTTTCGGTTGTGAGAGCAGGCTCTGCCGCCTTGTCAGCGGCAGAGCTCATGCTTCAGAACTTGTACGCCTGACGCCCCACCAGCAACCACTTGCCAGCCTGCTTCTGCCAGATCTGGAAGTTCTCGATTTCCGTCGGCACGACTTCGGTGCCTTTGAGGGCCTGTGCTGAAAAATGATGGCGCACCAGCGCGGTGTCCCCGGACAGGGTGATGGTCTGGTTTTGCATTTCCAGGGTCTTGAACGCGCTCTTGCCGGTTTCGATATCGGCAATGAAGGCTTTCTTGTCCTGGATCTTGCCGCTGGAGTGGCCGTAGGTGAGGTTGTCGGCAGTCAGCGCGTTCAGTTCGGCGATGTCCTTGTGCAACATTGCCTGGGTCAGGTGATCGACGGCCTGGGCGACGTCCTGTTCCGCCGGGGCGGCGGCGACGTAGCCGCTGAAGAGGCAGATGAGACCGAGCAGCAGTCTGGATTTGTTCATGGGTATTCCTTGTTGTTGTAGGTAATGAAAACGACTGGGGAATTTGTCAGTCGTCGTACAACTTATCAGGAATGCACCAACGTTAGAAAGCGCTCGAGGAACCTATTGAAAACTATCCGGTCGCGAACAGACGCGCGGGTTTGCCATGACGTGATATTCTTCGCCCCACTTGGTTTGACCTAATTCAGTCTGGCGCGCTTTTCGGCGGGCCAGACAGAACCCCTGTCGCTCAAGTAGCTGAAGCCAATAATGATAAGAAGTCAGTTCAGAAGGGACATATAACTGAGGTCGACACTGCCTGTCGGTCTTGTGTGCCCACCCGTCAAAATTGAAGTGTGCCGGAACCCGCGACGCTGGCCTGAGTGTCGCGAAAGAGGGGACCTCATACGTACAACAGCGGCGGGCGGAAGGCGTTTTATCATAGGTGCAACAGATGTTTAAGAAAGTGAACACAGCCTTGCTGGGGCTGGCTTTGGCGATGGGGATGTCTTCCGCCAATGCCGAAGAAGCAAAGAAAGTCGACGTCCTGCTGATCGGCGGCGGCATCATGAGCACCACCCTCGGTGTGTGGATCAATGAGCTGGAACCGACCTGGTCGATGGAAATGGTCGAGCGCCTCGACGGCGTCGCCCTGGAAAGCTCCAACGGCTGGAACAACGCCGGTACCGGTCACTCCGCCCTGGCCGAGCTGAACTACACCCCGGAAGACGACAAGGGCAACGTCACGATCCCGAAAGCGGTCGAGATCAACGAAGCGTTCCAGGTCTCCCGTCAGTTCTGGGCCTGGCAGGTTCGTCAAGGCGTCCTGAAGGACCCTCGTTCGTTCATCAACACCACTCCGCACATGAGCTTCGTGTGGGGCGATGACAACATCAAGTTCCTGAAAAAGCGCTACGAAGCCCTGCAAGCAAGCCCGCTGTTCGCCGGCATGCAGTACTCCGAAGACCCGGCTGTGATCAAGAAGTGGGTTCCGCTGATGATGGAAGGGCGTGACCCGAACCAGAAAATCGCGGCCACCTGGAGCCCGCTGGGTACCGACATGAACTTCGGCGAAATCACCCGCCAGTTCGCCGGTTACCTGCAGACCAAGCCTAACTTCAACTTGAAGCTGTCGAGCGAAGTGCAAGACATCACCAAGAATGCCGATGGCACCTGGCGCGTCAGCTACAAAAACCTGAAAGACGGCACCAAGACTGAAACCGACGCCAAGTTCGTGTTCATCGGCGCCGGCGGCGGTGCCCTGCACCTGCTGCAGAAGTCCGGTATCGAAGAAGCCAAGGAATACGCTGGCTTCCCGGTAGGCGGCTCGTTCCTGGTGACCGATAACCCGGCCATCGCCGAACAACACCTGGCCAAGGCCTACGGTAAAGCTTCGGTGGGCGCGCCTCCGATGTCCGTTCCGCACCTGGACACCCGTGTCCTGGACGGCAAGCGCGTCATCCTGTTTGGCCCGTTCGCGACTTTCAGCACCAAGTTCCTGAAAGAAGGTTCGTACCTGGACCTGCTGACCAGCACCACCACCCACAACATCTGGCCTATGACCCGGGTCGGCATCAAGGAATACCCGCTGGTCGAGTACCTGGCCGGTCAACTGATGCTGTCGGATGAAGACCGTCTGAACGCGCTGAAGGAATACTTCCCGAACGCCAAAGCCGAAGACTGGCGCCTGTGGCAAGCCGGCCAGCGCGTGCAAATCATCAAGCGTGATGAAGCCGCTGGCGGCGTGCTGAAACTGGGCACCGAAATCGTTGCTTCCAAGGACGGCTCCATCGCCGGACTGCTGGGCGCATCCCCAGGCGCATCGACCGCTGCACCGATCATGCTGAGCGTGCTGCAGAAAGTCTTCAAGGACAAAGTCGCCAGCCCTGAGTGGCAAGCCAAGCTGCACCAGATCGTTCCAAGCTATGGCACCCAGCTGAACAACGATCCAGCCAAAGTGGCTGAAGAATGGGCTTACACCGCCAAGATCCTGCAACTGCCAACCCCTCCGGTGATTGGTCAGGTTGCAGCTCCAGCGGCGGACGCCTCGGCTGAAAAAGCCCAGGCGCCGAAAGAAAGCGCTGCACGTGACATGGCTCTGTAATCCAGACGCCTGACACACGAAGCCCACTGAACCGGTGACGGTCAGTGGGCTTTTTTGTGCTCGGATTTCAGGCCTTGGCGGCCGCCAGATAGGCGCCAAGCCGCCGTCCCATCTCTTCACCCAGCGCCTGCAACCCGCTCAACGGCCGCACCATCACTTCGAACTCGACGATCTTGCCTTGTTCATCGAAACGGATCATGTCGATGCCCTTGAGCTCTTTCGTCCCCACTTTGGCGCTGAATTCCAGCACCACATTCAGGCCATCGGCCGTCGCCAGTTCACGGTGGTATTTGAAGTCTTCAAACACCTCGAAAACGGTGTTGAGGATCATCGAGACCACCGGGGCACCCGGGTACGGCGTATGCGCCATCGGCGAGCGGAAAACCGCTTTGGAATCGAGCAGTTCGGGCAGGGCCTTGAGATTGCCGGTGCGGATCATTTCGTGCCAGCGGTTCAGGGATTCGGCGGCGTTGGGGTGCAGGTTCAGGTCGGACATGGTTTCACTCCTGTATTTTTTGTTGTTCTTGGCGCGGCGCCCATGACTCTAGATCAAAGCGGCGCAATGGAAACCCTCTGTACCAACCTGAATGTCGACCCATGCGCCAGCCCGATCCATCTGATCCGCTTTTTCCTGTCGAATCTGCATCTGTAACCATCTCAGCCACGGGCCCAAAATGGCCCTGCCGTTCGGCCATACGCGACGCGCTTCATTCCGAAGTGCCCGGTGCGCCGGACATTCAGTATTCAGGAGGCCTTCATGGCTAAGATGGCGATTTTCCTCGGCGGCTTTCTTGTGTTGACCATCATGATTGGCGTCCTTGCCACGATTTCTCCGGTCTGACGATCAGCCGTCGAGTTGCGACTTGCAGCGCTCTTCGACGGTTTCGGATGGAACCGGATCAAGGCGCCCCGAACAGCATCGTCCAGTAAACCCCTTCATCACTGCGCGCCTCACTGGCAAACCCGGCGCCGACCTGGGTGAACATCGGGTTCATCAGGTTGGCACAGTGTCCGGGGCTGGCCAGCCAGCCGGCCATGGCTTTGCCCGGTGAGCTTTGCCCGGCGGCGATGTTTTCGCCGATCTGCCGGCCACGGTAGCCGGCCGCCCGGGCGCGATCGGCCGGGCCGTCGCCGTCCGGGTCGCGGTGGGCGAAATAATTGCCGTAGGCCATGGCCTTGCTGTGCCCCTGAGCGGCGGCGCCGAGCGCCGGGTTCCAGCTCAAGGGCCGGGCAGCGGCGAAGCGCTGGCGGCCGCACATGCGCGGTCGGGCGCGGGCGGCGTTGACCTCGGCCAGCAAGGCCTTGCCGACGCTGCGGTTGTCGCCGACGCGGCTGTCGAGCACCGGCCGAGCCAGCACCACTTGCCATTCGCTGCGGGCGCGGCTGATGCCGATGTCGGCGTATTGACCGTCGAGCAACGCGCCGCAGTAATCGTCTTGCAGCATTTCGAACGCCTCTTCGGCGTCCTGTGCGCCGACGATCCGGATGCTGCGCACCGCCACGGCGGCATAGCCGGAGTCTTTCAATCGTTCGCGCAATCCACCGCCGTAGCCATAGCCGACCGGCAACGCCAGATTCGACTTCAGCGTCAGCGGCGCCAGCCGTTGGGCCGGGCGCCGGTCGCAGCGTTGAGGATGGGCGCGGTAGTCGTTGATGGCAGCCACCAGTTGCCGCTCGGCGCCGGCGTGGGCAGAGGGAGAAAGCAGGGGAGAAAGGATCAACAGGCACAGCGAAACGAAGCGAGACGAACGAACGGCGTGGCGCATGGGACGCAAAGCTCTGAACAAAGACAAGGCTGAAGGAAAGTGAACCGCAGAACGCGGCGCGGGTAGGACTGGCCTTTTTGCACTTGGTTCACGAGGCGGCGCCGGGTTTCTACGGCTGCCGACGAAGTGCTCAGCGATTCAACACGTCTTGCAGCCATTGCAGGTATTGCGGCCGTTCGGAAATAGAATTGTGTGCCGAATCCGCCACCACTTTGAGCGTGGCCACGCCGTCGGGAAAACTGTGCAGCAAGCGTTCGGTGCTGGCCCGTGGAATCACCTCGTCATCGCTCGCCGCCAGCAGCAGCGTCGGCACGCGGATGTGCGCCGCGTACTGACCGGACTGGAAACGATCCTTGAGCAACCACTGCACCGGCACCCACGGGTACTGACGGGCGGCGATTTCTTCGAGGCTGTTGTAGGGCGTGACCAGAATCAGCCGCGCCACCGGCCGTTGGCTGGCCAGACGCACCGCGACCCCGGAACCGAGGCTGCGTCCCAGCAGCGCGACCTGCGGATGACTGGCGTACACCTGATCGAACAGCGCCAGCGCATCCTCGGCGATCGCCTCTTCGGAAGGCGAGCCACCGCTGCCACCAAAACCCCGGTAATGCAGCAAATACAACGAATAGTCAGGAAACGCCTCGGAAAACTCCGGCAGATTGCGCGAAACGTCCTCGGCATTGCCGCCGAAATAGATCAGCGCTCTGGGCCCGGCGCGCTCGCGCACCGTCACGCGGATCTCGGCGTCGGGCATGGCCAGCGTCAACCGTGACTCCGGCGAATCGAGGGTGGCGGGCTGCGGAAAATAAATCAGCGCCCGCTGAAAAACGAACAGCGCCGCGCACAGGATCAGGTACACGGCGACGATCAATGCGACGAGTGACAACAGGGTTCTGGACATTCGACTAACGTTAACCGGGCGCGCAGGTTGGCTGTCGCAGTGTAGTCCAACGGTTTTGCGGGCTGCATCAAAACACAAGGTGCAACAGATCCACAGGGCAAGGGCGCCAGCATGAACCACACTGAGGGATATTCCCGCCGCCGGTTGCTGACACTGGCAGCCGGCGTGTCAGCGGTTTTCACCTTTGACCGGGCGCTGGCCACCATTACGTCGCCGAACGCCACAGGAGCCCAGACCATGCAGACCCGCGCCATCCCTTCGAGCTCTGAGCCACTGCCGCTGGTGGGGTTGGGCACTTATCGCGGTTTCGACGTCGCTCCCGGCGATCCGGTCTACAAACAATTGCCGGCGGTGCTCGGCGAGCTGTTCAAAAAGGGCGGGACGCTGATCGACAGCTCCCCCATGTACGGCCGCGCCGAGGAAACCACCGGTGAATTGCTGTCGATCCACGAACCGCGCTCTCCGGCGTTTCTGGCGACCAAGGTCTGGACCCGTGGTCGCGAGGAGGGCATTGCGCAGATGGAGCAGTCGTTCAGCCTGCTGCGCACCGAGCGCATCGACCTGATGCAGATCCACAACCTGCTCGACTGGCAAACCCACCTGCCGACCCTGCGCGACTGGAAAGAGCAGGGCCGCATCCGCTACATCGGCATCACTCACTACACGCCGTCGGCCTATGAGGAGGTCGAAGCGGTGCTCAAGGCCGAGCCGCTGGATTTCCTGCAAATCAACTACGCCCTGGATGATCGCGGGGTCGAGAAACGCATCCTGCCGCTGTGCCGCGAACGCGGGGTGGCGGTGATCTGCAACCGGCCGTTCGGCGGCGGCGACCTGCTCGCGCGGCTCAAGGGCAAGCCGCTGCCAGGCTGGGCGGCTCAGGTGGGGGCGAAGAGCTGGCCGCAACTGGCGCTGAAATTCCTGCTGGCGCATCCGGCGGTAACCTGCGTGATTCCCGGCACCAGCAATCCGTTGTACATGGCCGACAATGCCGGCGCCGGGTTCGGGTTGATGCTGACCGATGCGCAGCGTCAGCAGTTGATTGCGTTGGTGGACTAGACGGTTTCAGCCTTGATAGCGCAGCGCCGCCAGCAACAATGCAAAGGCCGGCGCTGTCTGGCGCCGGCTCGGGTAGTAGAGGTGATATCCGGAAAACACCGGGCACCAATCCTCCAGTACTTGTATCAGGCGACCTTCAGCCAGATAGGGGGCGACGATGTTCTCCGGGATGTAGCTCAGGCCGAAACCGTCGAGTGCGGCGTCCAGTAATGGATAGACGCCGTTGAGGGTTACCTGTCCGCAGACTCGCACCTTCAGGCGTTCGCCATCCTTCTCGAACTCCCAGGCGTATAGACCGCCGTTGGTAGGCAGGCGCAAGTTATTGCAAGCGTGGTCGGTCAGATCACGCGGGGTCTTCGGTACGATACGTCTGGCGAAATAGGCGGGCGAGCCGACCACCGCCATACGCATGTCCGGGCCGATACGAGTGGCGATCATGCCTTGTGCGACATCCTCGCCCAGCCGCACGCCGGCATCGAAACCCTGACCTGCGATGTCGACGAAACTGTAGTCGCAGCTGACTTCGACGGAGATGTCCGGGTATTGCAGAAGAAATTCTTTGAGGACCGGTCGCAACAGCCAGTTCAGCGAGTGATCGGTGGCGCTGAGACGGATCTTGCCGGCGGGAGTTTCCCGCAGGTTGCTGAGGGCGGCCAGTTCCGATTCGATCTCTTCGAAGCGCGGGCCGATGGTTTGCAGCAAGTGATCACCAGCCTCGGTGGGAGAGACACTGCGGGTGGTGCGGATCAGCAGGCGCAGGCCCAGCCGGGCTTCAAGGCTGCGGATCGTATGACTGAGCGCCGACTGCGAAACGCCAAGTTTGGCAGCTGCTTTGGTGAAACTGCGCTCACGCGCCACGGCGAGGAAAGCGAGCAGATCACTGGCATTTTCCCGAAGCATTAATGAGTGCCCTGCATAAGTTTTTTTGAATTCTAGTCGATTATCTGAAGAGTCGGGCTGGTTAAAGTGGAGGCTGTCCCTTTTCTGGAGAGCCTCAACATGAATCCGATCGCCGCTTCGGCGCTGACCCTTTCCCTGCTGGCGGGCGAAGTCCAGGCCAGCGAGACATCTCGCGTGACCGTTACTCCCAACGGCTCACAACCGTCGGCCAAAGGCTCGAGCGACTGGTTTACCGGGACGGTACGGGTCGATGCGCCGTTCAAGGGCAGCGATGCGGCGCGGATCAGCGGCGCCACCGTGACCTTTGAGCCGGGAGCGCGTACGGCGTGGCACACCCATCCGTTGGGGCAAACGCTGATCGTTACCGCTGGGTCAGGCTTCGTGCAGGAATGGGGGCAGCCAGTGCGGGTGATTCGGCCAGGCGACACCGTGTGGATCGCGCCCAACGTGAAGCATTGGCACGGTGCGGCGCCGACCACGGCCATGACGCATATCGCCATTGCTGAAATGCTGGATGGCAAAGTGGTGGACTGGATGGAGCAGGTGGGAGAGGCGGAGTATCCCGACGTCCGCTAATCAACAAGTCGCCCACGGTGAGACCGAACGTCCTCACCGTGGGGCCATTCCACAAATCAAATCATCTCTGGCAGTGACGCGAGAATCTTGTCCAAGGTAATCGGGTACTCCCGCACCCGCGCGCCCGTGGCGTTGTAGATCGCATTCGCCACCGCCGCACTCACGCCGCAGATCCCCAGTTCCCCGACCCCCTTGGCTTTCATCGGCGAGGAAATCGGGTCGGTTTCATCGAGGAAGATCACCTCCTGATGCGGGATGTCGGCATGCACCGGCACTTCGTAGCCCGCCAGGTCATGGTTGACGAAAAAGCCCTGGCGCTTGTCCACCGCGAGTTCTTCCATCAATGCTGCGCCGACGCCCATGGTCATGGCGCCGATCACCTGGCTGCGGGCCGATTTCGGATTGAGAATCCGCCCGGCGGCGCACACCGCGAGCATCCGTCGCACGCGCACTTCGCCGGTGGCGGCATCCACCGCGACTTCGACGAAGTGCGCGCCGAAGGTCGATTGCTGATATTGCTTGGCGAGGTCGGCGAATTCGATGCTGTCCTCGACTTCGATCGCGGCGTGTTGCGCGGCGTCACGTAACGGCACGTTCTGGTTGCCCAGCCGCACGTGGCCGTCGACAAACTGCGCTTCACCCGCGTTCATGCCCAGTTTGGTCGCGACCGTTTCGCGCAGTTTCATGCACGCCGCGTAAACCCCGGCGGTCGAGCAGTTGGCGCCGAACTGGCCGCCGGAGCCGGACGACACCGGAAAATTCGAATCGCCCAAGTGCACCACGACATCGTCGAGACGCACGCCCATCACTTCGGCGGCGGTCTGGGCAATGATCGTGTAGCTGCCGGTGCCGATGTCCGTCATGTCGGTTTCCACGCTGATCTTGCCGTCGCGCTCCAGCCGTACGCGTGCGCCGGACTTCACCAGCAGGTTGTTGCGAATCGCCGCCGCAACGCCCATGCCGATCAGCCAGCGACCTTCGCGACGGGTGCCGGGCGTCGCATTGCGCTTATCCCAGCCAAAACGTTCGGCGCCGGTTTGCAGGCATTCGATCAGACGCCGCTGGGAGAACGGCCGCTCGGTTTTCACCGGATCGACCTGCGTATCGTTGAGGATGCGGAACTGGATCGGATCGAGTTTGAGCTGTTCCGCCATCTCGTCCATGGCGATCTCCAGTGCCATCAGCCCCGGCGTTTCACCCGGCGCGCGCATGGCGTTGCCTTCCGGCAGATCCAGCGGCGCCAGGCGCATGGTCACCAAGCGATTTTCAGCGGCATAAAGCAATTGACTCGGTTGCGCCGCGACTTCGACCTTGCCGTCGGCGAGGTTGCCCGACCAGCCTTCATGGGCGATGGCGGTGAGTTTGCCGTCAGCCGTGGCGCCCATGCGAATCCGCTGAATGGTAGCCGGACGGTGGGTAGTGTTGTTGGCGATCTGCGGACGGGCGAGGGCGACCTTCACGGGTCGGTTCGCCAGACGTGCGCCGAGGGCGGCGAGGATCGCGTCGGCACGAATGAACAGCTTGCCGCCGAAACCGCCACCAATGTATGGCGAGATCAGCCGCACGTTTTCCTTGGGCAGGCCGAGGGTGGCGGCGATGTCGCCGACGCTCCAGGCGATCATCTGGTTGGAAGTCCAGAGCGTCACGTGATCGCCTTTCCAGGCGGCGAGTGTCGCGTGGGGCTCCATCATCGCGTGGGATTGATCCGGCGTGGTGTAGGTCTGGTCGAACTGCACGGGCGCGGCGGCGAAGGCGGTGGCGAAATCGCCGTGCTTGACGTCCGGCAGATCGTCTTTCGGTTCCACGCCCTGGTCGCGCACGCTGGCCAGATCAAATTGACCTTTGTCGGCCGCGTATTCGACGTTGACCAACTGCGCGGCAGCCCGCGCCTGTTCGAAGGTTTCGGCGACCACCAGCGCTACTGCCTGGTGATAGTGCTGGACTTGTGGCCCGGCCAGCAGGTGCGCGGCGTTGTATTGGCCTTTGCCGAGCTTGCCGGCATTGGCGGCGGTGACGATGGTCAGCACCCCCGGCGCGGCGCGGGCGGCCTCCAGATCGATGCGGATGATGCGACCTTTGGCAATGGCCGAACCGACCACTACGCCGTACGCCTGATTCTTCACGGCTTCATGTTGCTCGTAGGCGTAAGGCGCCTGGCCGCTGGTCTTCAGCGGGCCTTCAATGCGGTCGGTGGGTTTACCGATGACGTTCAACTGATCAATCGGGTTGGTCGTGGCGGGCGTGTCGAATTTCATGCTTCGTCCCTCGCTTGGGCCAGCACCGAGGCAATCGTGCGCTCGACCAATGTCACTTTGAACTGGTTGTCAGAAGTAGGCGTGGCGCCGTCGAGCAGGCGCGCGCTGACGGCTTTCGCGCCTTGCGGCAGCAGGGCTTCCGCCGCTTCGACTCGCCAGGGTTTCGGCGCGATGCCGCCGACGGCGATGCGGCCGCTGCCATCCTTCTGCAGGATCAGGCCGACGGACACCAGCGCGAAGGCGTACGACGAACGGTCGCGCACCTTGTGATAGACATGCGTGCCGCCCACTGGCGCGGGCAGGGTGACGGCGGTAATCAGTTCGCCGGGTGTCAGACTGGTTTCGACATTCGGCGTGGTGCCGGGCAATTGATGGAAGTCCGCGATGGCGATGCGTCGAGTGCTGCCGTCGGCTTTGAGCGTTTCGACCTGGGCATCCAGCGCCCGCATCGCAATCGCCATGTCACTCGGATGGGTCGCGATGCAGGCGTCGCTGACGCCGATAATGCCGAGTTGTCGACTGACCCCGCCAATCGCCGCGCAGCCACTGCCGGGATTGCGTTTATTGCAGGCTTGATTGGTGTCGTAGAAATACGGGCAGCGCGTGCGCTGGAGCAGATTGCCGGCGGTGGTCGCCATGTTGCGCAACTGGCCCGATGCACCGGCAAGCAAGGCGCGGGACAGCAGCGCGTAGTCTTTCCGGACGCGGCTGTCGGCGGCCAGATCGGTATTGCGCACCAGTGCGCCGATGCGCAAGCCGCCGTCGTCGGTGGCTTCGATCCGGTCGAGGCCCAGGTGATTGACGTCTATCAGCTGCTGGGGCGTTTCGATGTCGAGCTTCATCAAGTCCAGCAGGTTGGTGCCGCCGGCGATAAAGCGGGCGCCCTCGATTTGCGCAGCTTGGGCAGCGGCTGCGGCAGGAGAGTCGGCGCGGCTGTAGTTGAACGCTCTCATGCTGGCACCTCCGCGACTTCGCTGATGGCTTCGATGATGTTCGAATAGGCGCCGCATCGGCAGATGTTGCCGCTCATGCGTTCCTGCAATTCGCTGGCGATCAGTTGCGGCGCTTCGGTGAGGCTGGCGCTGGCGTGGCTGGGGATGCCGTCACGGATTTCCTGGAGCACGGCGACCGCCGAGCAGATCTGCCCCGGTGTGCAGTATCCACATTGGTAACCGTCATGCTTGATGAAGGCCGCCTGCATTGGATGCAGGTGGTCCGGCATGCCGAGGCCTTCGATGGTGGTGACTTTGGCGCCGTCCTGCATTACCGCCAGGGTCAGGCAGGAATTGATTCGCCGGCCATCGACGATCACCGTGCAGGCGCCGCACTGGCCGTGGTCGCAGCCCTTTTTGCTGCCAGTCAGCTGCAGGTGTTCGCGCAGGGCGTCGAGCAGGGTGGTGCGAGTATCAACCTCCAGCGCCTGTGGCTTGCCGTTGACTTCGATGGTTACTTTGGCCATGGCCGGTTGCTCCAGGCTGGCCGCGTAGGCCTTGAGGCTGATGAAAGGGGGCATCGCGAACGCGGTTGCGGTCACGGCACCGAGAATCAGGAAACGGCGTCGGGAGATCGCCATTGGCGGATGGTCATTCATTTGCTTGGCTTCCTCTATCAGGTCGGCAGGGTGTGAAAGACCCGCACGGGTACGCTGGCGTGGTTGCCAGTCTCGCTCTGTTCTAGGAGTGACCACGCTGGAGAGGAAAAGGTTTTCTTTGATTTGCGCATGGCCTCATGCGCGCGGTTCATGAATCGACAGAAGGAACGCGGGTACCTTGGCTGTGAGTCAGATCACTCTCACAACCGAGGCACCCGCGATTCTCAATGTGCGCCGACCACCATGGACGTAAACGGCGCCACATACGCCTGCAACGTCACCAGACCGCCGACCAGGATTGCCAGCACGATGGAATGGAAGAACACGTAACGCAGGATTTCCCCTTCATGGCCGTACCAGCGTGTCGCGGTTGAGGCGACCACGATCGACTGCGCGTCGACCATTTTGCCCATCACTCCGCCGGAGCTGTTGGCCGCCGCCATCAGGACCGGGCTGATGCCCAGCTGCTCCGACGTCACCCGTTGCAAGCCGCCAAACAGCACGTTGGACGCGGTATCCGACCCGGTAAGCGCTACGCCAAGCCAGCCGAGCAAGGTGCCGAACATCGGGTAGAAAATCCCCGTGGCAGCGAATGCCAGCCCCATGGTCGCGTCCAGCCCCGAGTAGCGGGTCAGGAATCCCAGCGCCAGCATCGCGGCAATCGTAATCAGCGAGAAGCGCACCACCCACAGTGTGCGAAGGTACTGTTTGATCAGTTGCGGGATCGAGTAGCCCATCAGCAACCCTCCGACAATCGCCGCGAGCAGGATGCCGCTGCCGGTGGCAGTGAACCAGGTGAACTTGTACACCGCCTCTTCAGCTTTCGGCGCGGCGACCACCGGAGGGACTTTTTCGATTTGCAGATGCAGGGAGCTGAAAGTCACGGCCGGGGCGAACACCGGATTGGCCTCGCGCAGCGGTTTGCCCTGCGGATCGAGCCTGACCGATTGGCTGACGGGATCAATCGCCGGACGGGTGTCGAACATGTTCTTGAAACCCTGGGTGCCCCAGGCAAACACGAACACCGTGAGGATGATCCACGGCATCCACGCGCGCATCACTGCCGGGCGCGCCTGATCGCTGAATGCACCGCTGGCCGTGATTTTTTCTTCTTCGACCTTCGAGTCGTCATGCCGTCCCGTCAGCGCGGCCGAGGTATGAACAGTCGCCGGCCTCCAGACCTTGAGGAACAACGTCAGGCAGGCCATGGAAATCAGCGCGGCGATCACATCCACCAGCATCGGCCCGTGGAAGTTCGAAACCAGAAACTGCGGGATGGCGAAACTCACGCCAGCCACCAGAATCGCCGGCCATACTTCCAGCATCTTGCGCCAACCGGCGAATGCCCAGATCAGCCAGAACGGCACCAGCACCGAGAAGAACGGCAATTGCCGTCCCACCATCATCGACAACTCCATTTCATCCAGCCCGGTGACCTTGGCCAGCGTAATGATCGGCGTGCCCAGGGCGCCAAAGGCCACGGGCGCAGTGTTGGCGATCAGCGCCAGACCGGACGCTGCCAGTGGCGAAAAACCAAGACCGATCAGAATGGCCCCGGTCACCGCCACCGGGGTACCGAACCCGGCGGCCCCTTCGAAGAAAGCACCGAAACAAAAGGCGATCAGCAGCAATTGCAGGCGCCGGTCGTCGGTGATGCGGGCGAGCGAATCCTGCAACACCTTGAACGAGCCGTTCTCGGTGGTCAGACGATGCAGAAAAATGATGTTGAGCACGATCCAGCCAATCGGCAGCAGCCCGTTGGCCGCCCCGAACAGCGCCGCAGAACCGGCCATGTTGGCGGGCATGCCGAAGGCGAAGATCGAGATCAACAGCGCTGAGGCCAGCGCCAGCAGTGCGGCCAGATGAGCCTTTACGTGAAAGAAGGCCAGCGCCGCCAGCATCACCACCACGGGAACGGCGGCCATGATCGTGGAAATCACCGGATTGCCGAACGGGTCATAGACTTGTTGCCAGACCATGTCGCACCTCTGCTTGTTGTTCTTGAGGGGCAGATCCTTTGCGCGTTGCAAGCAGTATAGGTGGCATTTGGCCGGCGCTCGGGCGAGGCGGGCGAGGCGATCAACGGTCATCGGCGGTCTGTGAATCATCGTCGTTTTCCCCGGTCGTATCTGCGGCAGCGCACACCGCGCCTCTTCGGTGCGGGCAGCGCTGCCGTTTCCGTCGTCAAGACCTTGGTTTTAGGGAAATTCTGAATGATGCGTGCAACAAGCCTGCTGCTGACCGTTTCCGCCGCTGTACTGCTGGGCGGCTGTGTGGCGGATTTCGATGATGACCATCGCCATGGCCGGCATTACGACCGCGATCATGGCCGTTATTACGATCATGACCGACGCTGGGACGACCGCGACGACGACCGCCGCGACGGGCGTCGTTATCACCGCGACCGGGATGATGACTGACTGAAACGAAGAGGGCGCTCCCCTGCGGGAGCGCCCTCTGGCATTAAAAATGAGCGCTCGCCCGGACGCTGGATCGCGCAGGCACGGAGGCCTCGATGTCCAGCAAATGGGTGGCGAGAATGTCGCTCAGAAAACGGAACTGATCGTTGAGACCGACCACTTCATTGCTGAAATGATTGCTGGCGGCGGGCATCAACAGATCTTCGAAGGCTTCGTCGAACACCAGCGCTTGTGTCTTGCGCGACACGACGTGCTGATCGTAGTAATTGCTGCCGAAGACCGGGAAACTCACGGCGAGGGTGACGGTACTGATCATGATGTGAACTCCTCGTGCGGTGTGTTTCGGATGGGTTAATCGTGCCTTTGACGAGCGGTCGGCGGAAGGCAATCGTCGCAATGGTGAATATCGACGCCATTGATGGTTGGACTGATGCAGCCCTGACCAGCGGATAAACGGCGTACCGCACGCACCTATACTCATGTCATCTCCCCCGGATTCTTCAGGTCTCCCGCCCGAAGAACAGATAAGGACCGCCACCGTGAACCTGCGTGCGCTGCTCGTCGCCGCACTGGTGTTGCTGGCCGGCTGCGCCACCACGGCGCGGGCCCCGGTGAGCGCGCCGGCGGTGGTGGTCTCGCCGGCCACCTGGCAGCAGATCGACCGGGAAATCGTCAGTGCCTCGAAGCAGGCCACCGAGCAGGTCAAGCTGTTCGCCCGTGGCTCGATGGAACATTGGCGCATTCGGGTCTATGAGCAAACTGAAGAAAATTTCATCCCGTGGTTCAGCAGCTACTGGACCCAGGAATGGCTGTCGATGAAGGTCAGCTGGTACACGATCAGTGCCAGCGGCGAGCAGGATGCCTCGGCCAAGCGTCTGGCGGCCTATCTGCTGGAGCAATATCAGGAACGCGTACTGGCGCCGGTGGCGGTGGAGATCGACCCGGACGCGATCCTCGGCCAGTCCACCGCGTTCTACGCGCAACTGATGGCGCAGCAGATGCCGGTCATCGCCCAGCGCCACGGCGTGCCCATCGCCCAGCTCAACGGGCGGTTGCAGAAAATCCCCGCCATCGCCCTTGGCCCGCCGTCGGCGAGGGATGCTTCGCTGTACCAGATCGTCAGCACTGAACCGTTGAACACGCTGCCGGCCTACGCCGCGCTGATCGACAAGATCCACACCGACGGCGGCTCGAAAGGCGTGGCCTCGACCGATACGGCCATGGCGCCGGTGGCCAAACGCGCCAGCCAGCGCATGGAGGCAGAAATGGCCCCGCGCGGCGCCGCGAGCGCGGTGGCGGCAGCGGCCGGCAAACTGGCCGGGGCGCTGATTTCGGTCGGTGTGGCGGGCGTGCGCGCAATCATTCAGGCCAACGACCGCCCCGACAGCGAAGCTTTGATCCGCAGCAGTCTCGGCAACACGTTCGACAAGGCCTGGGTGAAACTGGTGCAGAACCCGACCACCGGCGTGATGGCCGGCACGCTGCACATGGCGGCGCAGGTCGAGGGCAATCT
>NZ_JBWKYU010000028.1:0-74600 GCF_059423925.1 Pseudomonas sp. GW458-11-26-14-LB4 | reverse complement strand
GGTGGTGGCGGCGGTAATGGAGGTGGCGGCGGCAGCGGTGGCAATGGTGGTGGTCACGGCGGCAGCGGCAGTGGCGGCAACAGTGGCAGTGGCGGCGGTGGCAACAGTGGCCACAGCGGCAGTGACCACGGCTCGGGCCACTCCGGCAACACGGCGTCATCCGGTCGCAGCGGCACGCATTCTGAACCCGGCGACGACCATGGTGTGCATCGGTCCGGAGAGGTCGGCGATGACCACGGTGTACATCGCGCTGGTGAAATCGGTGACGACCATGGCGTACATCGTGCCGGCGAAATCGGTGATGACCGAGGCCTGCATGCCGCGGGCGAACCCGGTGATGATCGCGGTGTTCACGTCGGCGGCGAGCCTGGCGATGACAAGCGCGCCAACTGACCCGAACTGAAAACACCGCAATCCCTGTGGGAGCTGGCTTGCCAGCGATGAGGCCTGGTCAGTTAAAGCATTACTAACTGACCCACCGCTATCGCGGCAAGCCCGACTCCCACAGGGCTCATCGGCGCCCACCAGCTCACCGCAAAACCTAGAGAGCGACATGATTCTGATCCAGCCGCTCCCGCAAAAACTCGATCAACGCCTGCACCGGCCGCGACGCCTGGCGATGCTGCGGATACACCGCCGACAACGTCAGCGGTTCCGGCCGAAACTCATCCAGCACCGGCACCAGCCGCCCATCCTTCAGCGCCGCGCCGACAATGAACGTCGGCAGATAGGTAATCCCCATCCCCGCCACCGCCGCATCCCGCAGCAACTCACCGTTGTTGACGCGCATCCGCCCGGTGACATTCACCAGCAGCGGCTTGCCCTGCCCCGCGTTGAACCGCCACTGCACCGAACGCCCGTGGCCGTAAGGCAGACAGTCGTGGCCCAGCAGATCTTCCGGTCTGACCGGCGTACCGCGTTCGGCCAGATACGCCGGACTGGCGCAATACACTCGCTCGATTGACGCGATGCGTCGGGCGATCAGGGTCGAGTCCTCCAGTACGCCAATGCGCAGCGCCAGGTCGTAACCCTCGCCCAGCAGATCCACCGGCCGGTCGCTCAAGTCCACCTCCACCGTGACCTCGCGATAACGCTGCAGAAACGGCGGCAGCAAGCAGCCCAGATGCGCCAGCGCGAACGACAGCGGCGCACTCACGCGAATCGCCCCGCGCGGCTCAGCAGTCTGCCCGGCGATGCCCTGCTCCACCGACTCCACTTCACCGAGCAAACGCAGCGCCGACTCGTAATAGCTCTGGCCCAGCGGCGTCACGTCCAGGCGCCGGGTCGAACGGTTGAGCAATCGCACGCCCAGGCGTTCCTCCAACTGCATCAGGCGACGGCTGACGAACTGCTTGGACAAGCCCAATTGATCGGCCGCCGCCGTGAAGCTGCCGGAGTCCATCACCTGGCAAAAAATACGCATGTCTTCGAACGGGTTCATTGTCACTCTCTGGTTGACAGTTAAACGCTTTATAGCCGCTTTTTCACTTTCCGGCACCTCATTAATCTGTGCTCACGGTGTTGCTGAGGCCTGAAGCCCAGCGCCACAGCAGCCCGATCCCAAGGCATACAAAAACTCAAACGACTTAAAAAGGAATTGCACATGAACATCAAGAAAACCCTCGCCGCTTCCCTCCTCGCCCTGTCCATCGGCAACGCCTTCGCCGCCGAAAGCACTGGCGTCGAACACAACACCCAGGCCTTCCTCGACGCCCTCGCCGCCGGCGGTGGAAAACCGCTCGAGCAACTGAGCCCGAAAGACGCCCGTGCGGTGCTGACCGGCGCCCAGGCTTCGGTGAAGGTTGACCTGTCCGGCGTTGAAGTCAGCGACAAGGCGATCAAGGTCGACGGCCAGACGATCAATCTGAAAGTGGTGCGTCCGGCCAAGATCAAGGGCGAGCTGCCGGTGTTCATGTTCTTCCACGGTGGCGGCTGGGTGCTGGGTGACTTCCCGACGCACCAACGCCTGATTCGTGATCTGGTGGTGGGTTCTGGCGCGGTCGCGGTGTACGTCGACTACACGCCGTCGCCGGAAGCGCAGTACCCGACCGCGATCAATCAGGCTTACGCGGCAACCAAATGGGTGGCCGAGCACGGCAAGGACATCGGAGTCGACGGCAAGCGTCTGGCGGTGGCCGGCAACAGCGTCGGCGGCAACATGGCGGCAGTCGTGGCGCTGATGGCCAAGGAACAGAAAACCCCGGCCCTGCGCTTCCAGTTGCTGATGTGGCCGGTGACCAACGCCGGGTTTGATAACGGCTCGTACCAGCAATTCGCCGAGGGCCATTTCCTGACCAAGGGCATGATGCAGTGGTTCTGGGACAACTACACCACCAACCCGGCCGAGCGTGCGCAGATCCATGCCTCGCCGCTCAACGCCAGCGCCGAACAGCTCAAGGGCCTGCCCGCCGCGCTGGTGCAGACCGCCGAGTTCGACGTGCTGCGTGACGAAGGCGAAGGCTACGCCCGCCACCTCGACGCGGCCGGTGTGCCGGTGACCTCGGTGCGCTACAACGGGATGATTCACGACTTCGGCCTGCTCAACCCGCTGAACGGCATCCCCGAGGTGAAGGCCGCCGTGCGCCAGGCCGCAGCGGAACTCAAGACCCATCTGAACTGAGTGCAACCCCTCGCCACACCTTCGGGTGTGGCGTTTTCTTTTGTGCCCGCCGGAGTTCACCTCATGAGCCTTTTTTCTGCCCACCTGCTGTCCTGGAGCGCCCTGCTGCTGGTGCTCGACACCCTGCTCTGGCATCTCGTGCCGTTCAAGCATCGCGCGCAACGGGTCGCTGTGCGACTGGTGCTGTTTCTGGGCTTCAACGCACTGGCCATCAACGCCGGTGTCAGCCCGTTGCAGGCGCCGTTGTTCGCCGATGACCCGGTGGCGCAACTCGGGGCGACAGCGCTGGGGATTCTCTGGTGGCTGTACGCGGCGCGGGTGCTGACCGAAGTCATCGGCTTGATCCTGATGCGCCGCATCGGCCACAGCGGCCGGCTGTTGCAGGACGTGATCGGAGCGCTGGTGTTTCTGGCGGCCATCGTCGCGGCGGCCGGTTATGTGCTGGATCTGCCAGTCAAAGGCCTGCTCGCGACTTCCGGCGTGGTGGCGATCGTCATCGGTCTCGCGCTGCAAAGCACCTTGGCCGACGTGTTTTCCGGCATCGTACTGAACACCACCAAGCCGTATCAGGTGGATGATCTGGTGGTCATCGACGGCGTCGAAGGCAAAGTGCTCGACATCAACTGGCGCGCCACGCACCTGCTGACCAGCACCGGCACCCTGGCCGTGGTGCCGAACTCGGTGGCGGCCAAGGCCAAGATCGTCAACCTCAGCCGACCGAACAACCTGCACGGCGTGTCGATCAGCATCAAGGTACCGAACCACATCCGCCCGCGCCGGGTACTCGACGCCCTCGACCGTACGTTGCAAGGCAGCAGCAGCCTGTTGCTGTCGCCTGCGCCGAAAGCCGTGTTGAAAGAGGCCGGCGACGAAATGTCGGAATACGTGGCCAGCGGTTTCATCGCCGAACTGGGCAAGAAAAGCGACGTGCGCAATCAACTGTTCGACCTCGCCCACCGCCACCTCGAAGCCGCCGGCATTTCGCGGCACCCGGACGGCGTGATCGAACCGTCGACCCGCGCCCGCGCCTTGCTCGATGAAGTGAAAATCTTCCGCTCGCTGAGCCACGAGGAACGCGATCGCCTCGCCGAATCGATGGTCGCGCAGCAGTACAGCGCCGGGCAGGTAGTGCTCAATCTGGAGGAAGTCCCGGACAGCCTGTTCGTCATCGCCACCGGCGTGGTCAGCGCCAGCGTACCGGACGGCAACGGCTTCACCGAGGCCGGGCGCATGGGGCCGAGTGAGGTCATGGGCGAACAGAGCATCCTCGCGGATACGCCTTCGCAGGCGACCTTCACAGCACTCACCTCTTCGATCATTTATCGCCTCGACAAGAACCTGACTCGCCAGTGCATGGAACAGCGCAGTGAAGTGGGTCGGGCGTTGAACAAGTTGCAGGCGGTGCGGCAGCAGAACAGTCGGCTGGCGTTGATGGCCAAGCCTGTGCCGGTTCGCAAGGGTGGATTTTTGGGATGGTTGCAGAAGCGATAATTCACCGGGCTTTCAATCTTCTTTAACTTCGAAATCCAACCCCCTCATCGGAACGCCGCCCGCCCAGCCCTCTCCCCCAGGGGGGCGAGGGGGAAAGGGAGCCGATCTCGGTGCTTTTCAAAACCTGAGTTCGACTCGATTTTTCAGGTCGATGTACCTCGAAAGAACAACTCGGTCAGCTCCCTCTCCCTCCGGGAGAGGGCTGGGGTGAGGGCTCGTTTTCGAAGTGAAAATACACACTCACCAACACCGCAAAAAAAATGCCCGCTCTTCAGCGGGCATTTTGTTCAGCCAATTACTGGGCCGTGAACTTGGTATAGCTGTTGATCAGGTTGCGATAGTTAGGCAGACGCTGCGACAGCAGATTCGCCAGGCCTTCCATATCGTTGCGCCAGTCGACTTGCAGCTCGCAGGCCACAGCAAACCAGTTCAACAGGTGCGCGCCGGCAGCCGACATCCGCGCCCAGGCAGCCTGCTGCACGGTGGTGTTGAAAGTGCCGGAAGCGTCAGTCACCACGAACACTTCAAAACCTTCAGCGATGGCCGACAGGGTCGGGAACGCTACGCACACGTCAGTCACCACACCGGCGATGATCAGTTGCTTGCGGCCGGTGGCCTTGATGGCCTTGACGAAATCTTCGTTGTCCCAGGCGTTGATCTGGCCAGGGCGGGCAATGAACGGTGCGTCCGGGAATTGCTCTTTCAGCTCAGGCACGATCGGGCCGTTCGGGCCGGAATCGAAGCTGGTGGTGAGGATGGTCGGCAGGTTGAAGAACTTGGCGATGTCGCCCAGCGCCAGCACGTTGTTCTTGAACTCGTTCGGCGAGAAATCCTGTACCAGCGAGATCAGACCGGTCTGGTGGTCGACCAACAGTACAACGGCATCGTCTTTGTTCAGGCGGCTGTAAGGAACGTTGCTCATGTGAAACTCCTCGATGGATGGTTGTTGCGGGGAGCGCCGCTCACACAGAGCGGCGCTTTTCAAAAGGATCAGAACGCGAAGCAGGAGCAACCGAACGCGCCCCAGAAACCGGCGAAGTCGCTGACCGGCGCATTCGACATCCGCGCTTTTTCATGGCTGTGGGTATGCACTGCGCACGGGCCGCTGCACTGATGAACCTGGGCCTGCAAGGGCGAATTCGGACGCCAGTGGCCAGGGACTTTCACGACCGGCGACCAGTCCGGCAGCACCGGCAATGCACGTGGGCCGAGGTCTTCGAAGTCTCCGGCGGAATAAACGATTTTGCCGCCGACCACGGTCAGCACCGACTCGATCCACTTGATCGCTTCTTCCTCGACATGGAAGAAGTCCGCGCTCAGCGCTGCCAGGTCCGCCAGTTGCCCGACCTTGATCTGGCCCTTCTTGCCCTGCTCGGACGAGAACCAGGCGCTGCCATGGGTGAACAGCTCCAGCGCGGTGGTGCGTGGCAAACCTTCTTCGTACAGCGCCAGACCGCCGACGGTGCGACCGCTGACCATCCAGTACAGCGAAGTCCACGGGTTGTAGCTCGATACTCGCGTGGCATCGGTGCCCGCGCCGACCGGCACGCCTTCGGCGAGCATGCGCTTGATCGGTGGCGTGGCTTCGGCGGCTTGCTTGCCGTAGCGGTCGACGAAGTATTCACCCTGGAACGCCATGCGATCCTGAATCGCGATGCCGCCGCCCAGCGCTTTCACCCGCTCGATGTTCTGCGGAGTGATGGTTTCGGCGTGGTCGAAGAACCACGGCAAACCGTTGAACGGAATGTCGCGGTTGACCTTCTCGAACACATCCAGCATGCGGCTGATCGATTCGTTGTAGGTGGCGTGCAGACGGAACGGCCAGCGCTGTTCGACCAGGTGACGCACCACCGGCTCCAGTTCCTGTTCCATGGTCTGCGGCAGGTCCGGGCGCGGTTCGAGGAAGTCTTCGAAATCCGCTGCCGAGAACACCAGCATCTCGCCGGCGCCGTTGTGACGCAGGAAGTCATCGCCCTGATGCAACTTGACGCTGCCGGTCCAGTTCTGGAAATCGGTCAGCTCTTCTTTCGGCTTCTGGGTGAACAGGTTGTAGGCGATGCGCACGGTCAACTGGTCGTCTTTGGCCAGTTGTTCGATCACCTGATAATCGTCCGGATAGTTCTGGAAACCGCCGCCGGCATCGATGGCGCTGGTCAGGCCGAGGCGATTGAGTTCGCGCATGAATTGGCGGGTCGAGTTGACCTGATATTCCAGCGGCAGCTTCGGCCCCTTGGCCAGCGTCGAGTACAGGATCATCGCGTTCGGCCGCGCCACCAGCATGCCGGTCGGGTTGCCGTTGGCATCGCGCACGATCTCGCCGCCCGGCGGGTTCGGCGTGTCGCGGGTGTAGCCGGCGACGCGCAACGCGGCGCGGTTGAGCAACGCACGATCATACAGGTGCAGGATGAACACCGGGGTGTCCGGCGCTGCCTGGTTGATTTCCTCGAGGGTCGGCATGCGTTTTTCGGCGAACTGGAATTCGTTCCAGCCACCGACCACGCGCACCCATTGCGGGGTCGGCGTGCGGTCGGCCTGATCTTTGAGCATGCGCAGCGCATCGGCCAGCGACGGCACACCTTCCCAGCGCAGTTCGAGGTTGTAGTTCAAGCCGCCACGGATCAGGTGCAAGTGCGAGTCGTTGAGGCCGGGAATCACGCAGCGGCCCTTGAGGTCGACCACTTGCGTACCGGCGCCGCGCAGGGCCATGGCTTGCGTATCGTTACCGACGACGACAAAGCGGCCGTCATTGATCGCCACGGCACTGGCGAGGGGTTTTTCGCGGTCTACCGTATGAAATTGGCCATTGAACAGAATCAGATCGGCGTTCATCGCAGTTCCTTCGAGATAAGTGAAACGGAGCCCGGACCCGCCGCTTCAGCGCAGCGGATTGGCATTGGATTCGGTTTTTTTGCGTGACTGACCGGCTTCCAGCCACGGCGCGAACAGACGGGTCACCGGCGGCATGAACACGTAAACCACCGACACCACGATGGTCAGGGTGATCAGGAACGTGGCGACCACGTAGTTGGAGAGAAAGGCATTGAGTTGCAGCAACGGCCCCCAGATCAGCGGCACCAGCAAGGTGTGCGGCAGAATCACCAGCAGCGTGACCACGGCCTGCTTCCAGCGCGGTGGCGGTGAGCCGGCCTCGGCCGTCGGCGTGAACCAGAATTCGTTGGCTGCGTTGACTTCGGTCTGGTCGCCGTCGGCTAGCATCGGCGCCGCTTCATCGATCAGCTTCTGACGCTGCGGCGAATCGAGCCAGCGCTGCATCGCCTCGGTCGAGCAATAACGCAGCACGCAGGTGAACAGTGCGAGCCCGCCCTGCTGGCTGCGCATCACGTCCACGCCCAGATGCCCTTCTTCGCGCCCCGCCACGCTGACGATATTGCGCAGCCAGGCTTCGTAAGGCGCTTCAAAACCGGCCTTGACCCGGTGCTTGACGATCAGCGTCACGGTTTCTTCGGGTCCCGGTTTTTTCAGGGTCTGGGCATCAGGCATAACGGAGTACTCCGGGCAAACGAACATTGAGCGCCAGCCGTCCCGGCCCGGCGATCAGAACAGTGGTGAAGAGGATCAACAGCAACCAGCCGAACTGCCCTTCGGCCACACTCCATTGCGGATGCACGAGCAGCAACGCCACCAGCAGCACAAAGAGAATAGGCAAGCACGCCAGACGCGCCAGCACCCCGGCGACGATCAGCAGCGGGCAGAGGACTTCGGCGAAGATCGCCAGAATCAAAGTGAGGTGGGCACCGAGGTGGAACGGGTCTTCGATCAGTTGCAGCTGTGCGGTGAAGTCCAGCAGCTTGGGCAAGCCGTGGACGAACAGCAGAAACAACCCGCCGGTCACCCGCAGGAACAGCAGGCCGAGGTTTTGCGCCTGGTCATTGCGTTGTACAGCGTTCATGGGCCCACCCTTGATCAATCATTGCAGGGAATAGTGCAATGATTGATCGGGGGGGAAATTGGATGGGTGTGCTCTCTTTGCTCTTGATCGCCCGCTCTATCGAATCGTGTACTGACGCAGGACAAAAGCCTGAGCCGTTGACGAATTCGCGACGGTGTCCAGATTGACCCTGAAACGCAGGGTCAACGTGCTGCCGGGGCGCAGATCCTTCAAGTAACTGAACAAAACAATGACGCTGTAACCGTTATTGAAGACCCAGCTCTGGTTGACGGTAACGTTGCCCGTCCACATCGCGAGATTATGGGGGGCACCGTTGATGTCTTCGCCCTCCAGATCCAGCCAGAGTGACTGCAATCTCGCAATATGCGGCCATACACCAAAGCGCAAGGTTGCGCCGCCCTGCACGCTGGCCAAGAACAGGTCCGACGTACCATTGGCCTCGAGAAAAACGGGAGGAATGAACCGGTCCGCCGGGATCATCCCCACATTCAGATGAATAGGCCCCAAAGGCACGGGCTGAGCCGTGCCGCGATCATATTCGGCGCTGACCGTGACCCGCTTGCCCAGGCTGAACGCCACGAGCGTTAGCGGCAAAGGGATTCTCCTGGGACGCGTGGGGCCGGCTGTGAGGGTATTGGTGGTGTGTGAGCCCGCCGCCGGAGTCCCCGGCGCAGCAGTCCAGCGGACTCTGATCCGGTCGTTGGGCTGCATGTCGTAATTCACGACAGCCGTCAGATTCATCTCTACCGCCAACGGATCAACATTGCCATTATCGGGCGCCTCGGCAATCGTCACCTCGAGGTTCTGAATGACGACCTTGATTCGCCTCGGACTGGACGTTCCCCCGCTGCCATCTGCCAAACGAACCGTGAACGAATGCAGGCCTCCGGTCAGTGCCTTTGCCAAATAGGTCCAGATACCGCCCACTGCGTTGACGGTGTCCAGAAAAGTTTGACCATCAAAGACGTCTATCGCGCCGAAACCACTACCGCTCAGGGTAACGCTGGTGTAGCGGGTGTCTGCGCCATCGGGGACTTCACCCTCGGCATCGGTGACCGACGATATGCCGGGCGTATTGGTTGCAACTGTATTGACGGTGTAGTTCCGATGGGCAAATGCCTGGGCCTCGGAAAGATCCGGACTGTTTTGCAGCCCGGCCCAGAATCTCATCGTCAGCACGCTGCCATTTTGCAGACCTTGCAGCGGTGCAGCAGGGACTCTTTCCTCTTTATATCCCAGACTGAATCCATTACCGACGACATTCTCCGGTGCTTTCCAATACCAGGCCTCCCAGACACTGCCGTCGGGCTTCACACCTGTAAGCCGGAGCCAGAAGAACTGCTCGCGCCTGCTCAGCAGCCATGACCTGATACGCAATGTAACCTCAGCCAGTTCGCTCACATCCAGGTGAGTGCCCTCACCTTCGTCGCTTGCCTCCTTGATCACCGGCAGGGGCAGATCAAGTTGGTTGATGAGCGGTATGTAAAGCGGCAAAGTTTGTGATTCCACAGACGGTTCAGTGCCACGGTGAAGCGTGTAAAAGGCGCTGACAGTTAGCCCGAGATTAAATGCCATCAATGTGGTGTCAATGTGGGTCGTAAAAGGGCGTTTGAATCCGCCGATCGGGATTCGCGGCGACGTATAGGAACCGGGACCTGGAGTTCCTGCCACCTTGATCGTAATAAAGTCCCCTGGCAACCAAGGGAAGTCGATTGTTACCGTCAGGTTGTACCGGGCGGCCGCTGGCACCAGGAAACCCTTCGAACTTTCTTCAATTGCCAGTGGTGGCAGATCGTCACGGGTGAGCGCAGGAATCGGCGTGTCCATATTCACTTCCCTTGATAGCTGGCCGCTTCGGCATTGGCCCATCAAACACGGGAAGACGAGCACGCACCACTGTCAGAACTAACAGGTTGCGGGTTGATTCAGACGAACGGCACGCTTAAACCACCGGAATATCCAGCGTCACCGACATGAACTGACTGATCCGCGACCGCAGCCATTTCTCCGCCGGGTCGTTGTCATGCACCCCGCTCCACGCCATCGACAGTTGCGCCGCATCGATGGGAAACGGCGGATCTTCAGCCCGCAACGCACAGCCTTCGACCAACGCACACGCCGCGTAATCCGGCACGGTCGCGATCATCTCGGTGCCCGCCAGCAGCGCGCGCAAGCCACTGAATTGCGGAACGCCAAGCACCACCCGGCGGCTGCGACCGACCTTGGCCAGGTCCACGTCGATGTTGCCGCTCAGATCGCCGGAGAACGACACCATCGCATGGGGTCGCTCGCAGTATTCGTCGAGGGTCAGCGGGCCTGGCCGGTTGTCGCCGCGCAAGACCTTGCAGGGAATGTCGCGCAGTTTCTTGCGCTTGGCGTTGGCCGGCAGATCGGTGGTGTAACTCACGCCGACGGAGATTTCCCCGGAGGCCAGCAACGTCGGCATCAGCAGGTAGTTGGCGCGGCGCACCACGACCACGATCCCCGGCGCCTCTTCCTGCAACTGGCGCAATAGCGGCGGGAACAAGCCGAACTCCGCGTCATCCGACAGACCGATGCGGAACACGTCGCAACTGGTCGCCGGATCGAATTCCTTGGCCCGGCTGACCGCGCCGGAAATCACGTCCATCGCCGGTTGCAGTTCCCGAAGAATCGCCAGCGCCCGCGCCGTCGGTTCCATGCCGCGACCGTTGCGCAGCAACAGCGGATCGTCGAACAGATCGCGCAAGCGGCCCAGCGCCGCGCTCACCGCCGGTTGGCCCATGAACAGTTTTTCGGCGACGCGGGTCAGGTTCTTTTCGAACATCAGTGCTTCGAAAATCACCAGCAGGTTCATGTCGACGCGGCGCAGATCGTTTCGGTTCATGGGGCACGTTTTCCTTGTTTGAGCCTGACGTGAAAGATGGGCACTTTACTCGATGAGCGGTACTTTGGCCGCGCGTTTGTAGGGACCGTATTCGACCGGCACCCACTGGAAGTGTTTGTCGACCGCGGTGATATGGCCGATGCCCGGGAACGGCAAGTGCGCAGCCGTTACCCAGGTCTTGCTGGCCGCCGCTGCACTGAACACCGCATTACGACTCTTGATCGCTTGCTGGCTGTTGACGTCGAAGCTGATCGCCACCTCAGGATGATCGAACTGCACCGCGAGGTTGTGCACCAGATCGCCCATGAACACGATGCTCTGGTTCTGCGAAGTGAAACGGTAGGTGGTGCTGCCCGGCGTATGCCCGGCTTCCAGTGTCGCTTCGACCACACCCGGCAAAGGCGACTGGCCCTCTGCGAATGTCTTGAAGCGCCCGGCCGCCACGTAAGGCGCAGTGGAATCCTGGGCGATCTTGAAAAACTCCCGGGCACCGGCTGGCGCCTTCGCCTCGGCCTGCGGATCGAGCCAGTAATCGGCTTCGGCCTTGGCGGCGTAAACCGTGGCATTGGCAAAGATCGGCCGTTGCTGGCCGTCGACCAGTCCACAGACGTGATCCAGGTGCAGGTGCGTCAGCAGAATCGCGTCGACCTGCTCAGGCTTGTAACCCGCTGCCTGCATATTCGCCGAGAGCTGGCCGGCAGTGGCGCCGATGCACTGGCCCGCGCCGGTATCCACCAGAATCAGTTGTTTGCCGGTGTTGACCAGGAACGCATTGAACGCGGTCTGCACGCCCGGCGTTTCAATCGAGCGACGGGCCAGCAGCGCGCGAATCTGGCTCTGACTCATGCCCTGCAGCAGCTTCGGCGACAAGTCGTTGTAGCCGTCGAACAGCGCCGTCACTTCGTAATCGCCCAGCGCCAGCCGGAAATAACCCGGCGCCTGCGTGCCAACCTGCGGTGCCTGCGCCATGGCGGTCGACATCACACCGACCAACGCCATGCCGATTACGCCGTTGAACAAATCTTTCATATGCATCCTCTCGCCCGAGCCCGATTCTGCGGCCCCTTATGGCCCGCCCCCAATCGTCGCCATCCTGCCCGCTTCCCGTCATGGGGACTTGCAGCGGTGTGCTGAGTTGCAGCCGACGGTGGAATTAACAACGTTTAACTCGTCAGCACTCGCCCTTCACCAAACAATGAATCCCTCTGCGCAGCGTTGTTTTATTGACCTGAGGGAAAGCGCTGACCGTGCGTTCCCCACCGACACGGACCTTGGCCATGGCTCACTTACAGCAAACCGTCGCCCGCGCCCCTGCCAGCGAACCCCGCAAGACCAGCACCGGCGGCCTCAGCCCGCAGCGCGAGCGGCTGGTGAAACAGCTGATCCTCGAACGCCTCGGCGACAGCCTTGAAGTCACCGAACTGGCCAGCGCTTGCTCACTGTCACGCAGCCATTTTTCCCGGGCGTTCAAGTGCAGTACCGGGTACTCGCCGCAAGACTGGATCCGTACCCAGCGCATTGCCCGTGCCAAGCTGTTGATCCAGCAGACCAACCACAGCCTCACGCAGATCAGCCTGGAATGCGGCTTCTGCGATCAGGCGCACTTCTGCCACATCTTCACCCGCAGCGAAGGCATCAATCCGTTTGCGTGGCGTTGTCAGGTCATGAAAAACCGCTGAGGCGGTTTCACTCCCCAGCCATCCGCTGAGCCAGTCGCGCCACCCGCTCGCCCAGGTGCGCGGCGGTTTGTTGGTCCTCCAAAGGCGGTGCCTGCTCGGGCGGTTGCTCGACGCTGGATTGGGACATTGCGCCGAGGGAGCTGCCGAGGCGATTCAACTGGCCATCGAACACACCTCCGCACGCACGCGCCGGCAGCAGATCGAGCCCGACCCAGATCATCGAATGCTGAGCGGCGAACACCGCCATTTGCAGCAACGTATTGAGTTTGTCGCCACACAGGCTGCCGGAATTGGTGAAGCCCGCCGCGAGTTTGTCGCGCCACGGCCGGGCGAGGTAGAACGAGGCCGTGGCCTCCATGAATTGCTTGAACGCCGCCGAGGCGCTGCCCATGTAGGTCGGTGCACCGAAGATGATGGCGTCGGCGCGGTGCAGGTCATCCCAGTGGGCCTCGACGTCTTCGACCGCCAGCAACAGGCAGGTGCTGCCCAAATGGCGTTCCACACCTTGGGCCACTGCCTGCGCAATGACGCGGGTGTGCCCGTAGCCACTGTGATAGACCACCACTACCTTGCTCATCGCAGCGTCCTCCGGACGTATGCATTCCATTGCCCCGGAGTTTTGGCTCTGAAGCGGGCGCGGACGAGTTAATCGTTGTTAATTTTTCCCGGCTGTCGGGTGAGCCGGCACAGGTTCCGGCCTTTAAATACAGTGGTGACGGCACCGGATGCTGAGTGATGCCAGGGCGCGTGCATTGCGCGCACGTTGCACTGGCGACAAATCCTGAGGAATATGCCCGGATACTGCGGATTAGACGGCTTGCGTGACCCTCGAGTCGCTCCCCGCCCTGCCCGTCACGGATTCTTCACCGAGGCGGACCAGGATCATAAAAAACGTCGAAGGAGTGAGCGGTTGAGTCTTTCCCCGAATCAGGCCATCGGTTTCGGCCCCTATCGGATCCACCCCGGCCAGCGGTTGGTGCTTGAGGGCGACCAGCCTTTGCGCCTGGGCCGCCGCGCCATGGACATTCTGCTGATCCTGTTGGCCCACGCCGGCGAGGTGGTGAGCAAGCAGCAGCTGATCGCCGGGGTCTGGCCGGACAGCGTGGTGGAAGACATCAATTTGCGGGTACACATGGCCGCGCTGCGCAAGGCCCTCGGCGACGGTCAGGCCGGGCAACGCTACATCGTTACCGTGGCGCAGCGCGGTTACAGTTTCGTCGCGCCGGTCGTGCTGCAATCCATCGAACAACGCCCCGCCGCCGCCAACCTCGGCCGGCATAACCTGCCATTGCGGCGCACGCGGATGATCGGTCGCCAGTCGGTGGTCGACAGCCTGATGACGCAACTGCCGCGCCAGCGCTGCATCACCCTGGTCGGCCCCGGCGGCATCGGCAAGACCACCGTGGCGCTGCGCGTCGCCGAACAGCTGATTGGCCGTTATCGCGACGGTATTCGTCTGCTGGATCTGGCACCACTCAACGATCCCGCTTCGATCTGCTCGCACCTCGCCGCCCTGCTGGACCTTTCGCTGCATGCCAGTGAACCGATGGCCTGCCTGATCAACAGCCTGCGCGAGCGGCAGATGCTGCTGGTGATCGATAACTGCGAGCACTTGATCGACGCCGTGGCATTGCTGAGTGAAAGCATTCTGCGTGGCGCGCCGCAGGTGCATATTCTGGCCACCAGCCGCGAAAGCCTGCGCGCCGAGGGCGAGTATGTGCAACGTCTGGAATCTCTCGACTGTCCGCCACCGATTGCGGTGCTCGACCGCGATCAGGCGATGGGATTTTCTGCGCTGCAACTGTTCGTCGAACGGGCGATGGCGGCGCACGAACACTTTGAGCCGGGCAACGCTGACCTGCCCTTGATCATCGACATCTGTCGACGGCTGGACGGCATTCCCTTGGCACTGGAGCTGGCGGCCGCGCAGGTGGCGGGCCTCGGGCTGGACGGTTTGCTGAGTCAGCTTCAGGGGCGTTTGCCGGCGGGCAATCAGACGCGCCTCGGTCGGCATGAAACCCTGCGCGCTACGCTGGACTGGAGTTTCAATCTGCTCAACGCCTGCGAGCAGACCGGCCTGCGCCGACTGGGCGTGTTTCGTGGCGCGTTCACGCTGGAATCGGCGGCGGCGGTTATCGTCGGTCAGCACATCGAGTCGAACGAAGTATTTGCCTCGATCACGCAACTGGTCGCCAAGTCGCTGCTCAACGTCGAGGTCGGCGATGAAGAGGTGTTCTATCGCCTGCTCGACACTACCCGCCGCTATGCATTGGAAAAACTCGACCAGGCCGCCGAGCTCGGCGAAACCCGCGAACGCCATGCCGAACGCAGCCTGGCGCTGATGCATCAGGCCCAGGCCGATTGGGAAAATACGGCGACCGAAGTCTGGATCGAGCGCTACGCCCGTGGCCTCGAAGACCTGCGGGCGGCGCTTGAGTGGACGCTGAACGATGAAGGCTCGCGCGCGCTCGGCGTTCGACTGACGGCGACGTCGGCGCCGTTGTGGCAGGAGTTGTCCCTGCTCAAGGAGTACGGCGTGCATGTGCGTCGGGCACTCGCATTGCTGGCGTCATCCGACGCGCCCTGCCCGCGACTGGAAATCGCCTTGAAACTGGCCTTGGGCAGCGCCTGTTACCACACCTGGGGTGGCACACCGGAAACCATCGAAGCCTTCGTCAGCGCTCGCCAATTGGCGCAACGGCACGACGACATGGCCGGCCAGTTGCGCGCAGTGTCGGGACACATGGCGGTCAACCTCAGTTGCGGGCATTACCAGATGGCGCTGGAGCAGAGCGAGCAATTCGAAAGCCTCGGTGTGCACGGCGATGCGCAGTTGTCCCTGAGTACCCATCGCTTGCGGGTACTCGCGCTGCATTACGCCGGCGATCAGCATCAGGCGCGAATCCACGCCGAACAGGTCATTCAGCGCATGGCCCACAGCGGCCACCTCAACCGTTTCACTCACGGTTTCGGCGTGCAATACGACCAGAGCGTCGCTTCGCTGACCGTCCTCGCCCGGGTGTTGTGGTTGCAAGGTTTTCCCGAGCAGGCCTGGCGCACGGCGCGGCAGGCGCTGGACATCGCGGTGCAGATCAACCACGGCACTTCGATCTGCTACACCCTGGCACTCGCCTCGTGCCTGATCGCCCATTACAACGGCGACGTACAGAACGCCCGCGCACTGCTGCAACTGTTGCTCGAACAGGCGCAGAAGCATTCGGTGCTGCTGTTCTACACGTGGGCGCGGCACTACGCGCAAGTAATCGACGCCGACAAGGCCCCCGCCATCCCGCCCGCCGACAGCGGTCTGGTCAGGGAAATCATGGTCACGCTGGATCCGGGTTTCGTTGATGATGCGTTGCTCGAACGCGCGCAAAGTGGCGCGGCGGGATGGAGTACTGCGGAGATCTTGCGGGCCCGGGCCGAGCGATTGCTGGCGGCTGAATCGCCCTGCCATCACACGGTCGAAAGCGCCTTGCAGCAATCGCTTGAGATTGCGCGGACACAAGGCGCCCTGGCCTGGGAACTGCGCAGCGCCACGTCGCTGGCGCAGTTGTGGCAGCGTCAGTCGCGTTATCGTGAGGCGCTAGAATTGCTGACACCGATCTACCAGCGCTTCACCGAAGGTTATGCCACCCCGGATTTGCGCAAAGTGCGTTTACTGCTCGACGAACTGCGCGGTCAGTCGGCCGCTTGAAGCTGGCCGGGTGCGACCCAGGTAGCGCGCGTGCCGACGCTCGACATCACTCAGTTCGCCGCCCTGCTCCAGCTGTTCGCGGGCGTAGCGGCGCGTGGTGTTGAACATTCGATAGCGCAGCGTCCCGCTGGACCGATCTGTGGTCAGCAACGACTTGGCCGCCAGCTGCTCGACCACTGCCACCAGTGTCGAGGGTGGCAATTGCGCGCAACTGATCACGCCGATTGCGGCATCCAGGGTGAATGCCATCTTGAACACCGACAAGCGTTGCAGCACGCGTTGTTCCTGCTCGCTCAAGCGCTGATAGCTCCAGTCCAGCGCAGCCTTCATCGACTGGTGGCGTGGCACGGCGGTGCGGCGACCGTGACTCAGAACTTGCAGGCCTTGATCCAGTTGGGTCTGAAGGCCGACCAGCGCCAGCGCATCGATCTGCGCCGCCGCCAGTTCGATCGCCAATGGCAGACCGTCGAGCCGCCGACAGATATCGCGCACCGTTTCCCGATCCTGCTCACGCAGGCAGAAGCCGTGTTGTCGGGCGCGGGCACGACTGACAAACAGCTGCACCGCCGAATAGCCCATGACCTCGGCGACACTATTGAGGGCCGAGGCTTTGGGAAGGGTCAGCGGTGGCAGCGGCTGGAGGACTTCCAGACCGAGACGCAACGGCTCGCGGCTGGTGGCCAGGATCGACAGACGGGGCGCGGCGTCGAGGAGTTTTTGCACCAGGTTCCGGCAGGCTTCGTGCAGATGCTCACAGTTGTCCAGCACCAGCAAGGCGTGACGCGCTGCGAGGGTGGGGAAATCAGTGTCGAGGGTTTTCAGCAGGTGATCGAGGAGCGAAGTGTCTTCGTCGGTCTGCGACAGATCCACCTGCCACACGCCGTCACGAAAATGCTGCAGCAGCAGTTCCGCTGCACGCAATGCCACGGTGCTCTTACCGACACCGGCAGGTCCCGTCACCGTCAGGAGCCGGGTCAACGGCAGTTGCCGGACCAGACCACCGACCAGTGAATCACGACCGGTGACCGGCGTCAGCCGTGCGGGCAAGTTATGTTGGGGTGCTTGCAGGCTTTCGAACACCACTTGGGCGACGCTGTCGCCCTGCACTGGTGCCACGAAGCTGTACCCGCATTGCGGCACATTGACGATGTAGCGCTGACCGTTTTCACCATCACCGAGAGCCCGGCGCAACGCAGCGATGTGCACTCGCAGGTTGATCTCCTCGACCACCGACGTCGGCCACACCAGCGAAATCAGTTGCTCTTTGCTGACCACCCGTCCGGCGCGCTCGACCAGCACTTGCAGAATGTCCAGCGCACGACCGCCCATGCGCAATTGCCGATCCCCTTCGAGGATCAGCCGTTGGCGCAAATGGAACGCGTATGGCCCGAAACGCAGGACCGACGCCGAGTTCAATTCGTTGAGGCTGTTCATGTCCGTTATCTTCGCAGGCCTCGATGACGGTACAACCACCACGCGGGGTCCAGCACGGACATCCGGATGCCCGTAACGGACAGAACCGCTCTAGCTGAACTGTTCGCGATATTGCGTCGGGGTCAGCCCGAGCTTTTCGCCGAACAGAAAACGCATGTGCCGCACGCTGCCGAAACCGCTTTTGTAGGCCACGGTTTTCAATGGCAGATCGCTGGTCTCCAGCAGATTTCGCGCGCAATCGATGCGCGCACTTTGCAGGAATTCCATGGGTGTCATATTGACCTCGCGAGCGAATACCCGAGCGAAGTGTCGTGCACTCATGTTCGCAAGACTTGCCATGCGCTCGACGGTGAAGGCTTCCTCAAGATGCTCCAGCACATGGTTCTGCACCCGGGTGATCGGCGTTTCCTGGGGGGCCACCGCGGCCATCAGCGGACTGAACTGCGCTTGCCCGCCCTGACGTTTCATCACCACTAGCAGCACTTTGGCCACGTCCTGGGCAATCTTTTTGCCATGATCGCGGGCGACCACCGCCAACGCCATATCGATGCCGGCCGTGACGCCTCCGGAGGTGATCAGGTTGCGATCCGCGACAAAAATCTGGTCGGTGGCGACGTTTGCCTTCGGAAAACCCTTGATCAAGCGTTCGGTGTAATTCCAATGAGTGGTCACACGATAACCGTCGAGCAAACCGGCATGGCCCAGCACGAACGCGCCGGTACAGATCGAGCCATATTGCCCGGCGCGCGTCACCGCGCCTTGCAGCCAGTCGAGCAACGGCGGGTGTTTTTCGTTGTAGGCGCCAGGGCCACCCGGCACCAGCAGCAAGTCGTAGCGCTCATCGGCTTCGTCGATATGCCGATCGGTGTGCACGAGGACGCCATTGGACGCACGCAACGGCCCACGCGCGGTGCCCAGGGTGGTCAGGTGATAGTGGTCTTGCGGTTTCAGGTAGCGGTTGGCAACCGAAAAGACTTCCAGCGGCCCAGCCATGTCGAGCAGCAGAAAATCCGGAAACAGCACCATTGCCACGGTCTTCATGGGGGTATCACCAAAATCCATGTGGAATCATAAGTCTGCGCATTATGGCCAGATACGGTGGAAACGTTGGAAAAGAATGCGTGATCCAGTACTCACAACTGTCAACTCATACGGGACAGTATTTCAATTTTCATCTACTTATTGCATCGCGGGGTAACCAGTAACCTTCTCCTCACTCGGACGAATCAACGTCCTGAAAGGAGATTTCATCATGCTGACCCTTCGTAAAGCTTCCGACCGTGGTCTGGCCAATCATGGCTGGTTGAAGTCGTTCCACACCTTTTCTTTCGCCAGCTACCGTGACCCGCGTGAACAGGGTTTCTCCGACCTGCTGGTAATCAACGATGACCGCGTTGCCGCCGGCAAGGGCTTCGGCCAGCACCCGCACCGTGACATGGAGATTTTCTCCTATGTGCTCGAAGGTGCGCTGGAACACAAGGACACCCTCGGCACCGGTTCGGTAATCCGCCCCGGCGATGTGCAACTGATGAGCGCCGGCAGCGGCGTGGCCCACAGTGAGTTCAACCATTCGGCGACCAAGCCTGTGCACTTCCTGCAGATCTGGATCGTACCGGACGTCAGCGGCGCGAAACCGCGTTACCAGCAAGAGCACTTCAGCGAACAGAAAAAACGCGGTCGCCTGCAACTGATCATTTCGCCCGAAGGCAGCCACGGCTCGCTGAAAGTGCGCCAGGATGCACGGGTGTATGCCGGGCTGTTCGATGGCGAGGAAAGCGCCACCCTCAAGCTGCCTGCCAACCGCTATGCCTATGTGCACGTCGCTCGCGGTAGTGTTGAACTGAACGGCGTGCAGTTGAAGGAAGGCGACGGCGTGCGGGTTCGTGAAGAACAGGCACTGACCCTGAGCAATGGCCAGGATGCCGAAGTCCTGGTGTTTGATCTGCGCCCGCAGGAATTGCCGGAAATGCCATAAGCCCGTGGTTTTCATCGCTCGAAAAAAACGGCCTTCGTTGAAGGCCGTTTTTCATTCTGCTGGCAAGCTCATCAGCACTGTCGGCGCAGGGTTTCCAGCCTCTTTCACCGATTGAATCATGGCCAGGGTGGTCTGCATCGTGACGAGCACGTTTGCCTGATTGGCGTAGTAAGAACCCGCGAGTATGGCAACCATTCCGAGAAAATGTACGGCCGTTGCCGCCCAGTAATTCGCCTTGATCGTCGAGACCTGCCTGACGGCTTCGTCAATTCGCTCCAGAGACCTGTCAATGCGAGCCGAGACGATCGCGTAACGCTGGTCGCGCTCCAGATGAGCCTTTTCTTGTTCCAGTCTGACCTTTTCGTAGACTTTCTCTCGCTCGACCCGGGCGGTCTCCCGCTCCTGTCGGGCCGTCTCCAAGACCTTTTCATGCCCCACCCGAGCCTTCAAACGCTCCTGCCGCAGGTTTTCGAGATTCTTCTCGTGCGCCAGCTGGATTCTTTCCTGAGCCTGCTCCCGCTCAAGGCGCACTTTCTCCTGGGCCTCTTCCCGCTCAAGGCGCGACTTTTCCTGAGACTTCTCCCACTCCCGCCGTGCTGCCTCCTGCTCTCGTTTCTGCTCCAGGCGCGCCGCGTCTTGGGACCGCTCACGCTCCACCCGAGCCGCCTCCTGAGATCGCTCCCACTCGAACCGTGCCTCCTCCATAGAGCGTTTTTGCTCCAGCCGGCCCTGCTCCTGACTTTTTTCGAGCTCCAACCGTGCCTGATCCCGCTCAGCCTGTTGGGTCAGAAAGCCATCGATCTTGGCGGACATGGACTCGATCCGTGCATCGATTCTAGTCTCGATGACTTCGATCCTGGCGCTGAATTCGTCTCGCGTTATGTAGTTCATACACTCACTACTATCCGTTTGCCCGGCCATGTCGCTTGCTTGAAATTGGCTGAATTCCCTTGCAATCAATTCCGCACCTCTGACGTTTATCAATACTTCCCTGGATTGATCACCGCGGAGCGTTGCACCTGCTCACTCCGGGTGTGAGAAACGATAGGGCCCGGCCAAAAAACTCACAAGCCAGCGGATTCTGGCGCTGTTGTAGGCAAGATCGTCAGCTGATGTAGCCGTCCTACACGGCATCAAGGACTACTCATTCTCCAGCGCAAACGCTTCGACAATCTGCTCGATCACCGCCCTGACCCGCGCGGTATGGCGCAGATCCGCGTGGGTCACCAGCCACACTTCATAAGGCAACGGCCGCGTACGCTCCGGCCACAGCCTGACCAGACCGTCGCGCTCGCCCATGTAGACCGGGATTTCTCCTACACCCAGCCCGGCGGCAATCGAGCGGCGTACCAGCAGGCTGGAGCTCAGACCGGCGACGATCCGCCCGCGAGTCACGGGTTCAGTCACCAGGGTCAGGTCCTTGTTGCCTTGCAGATACGGCTGGTACACCACCAGATCATGGCCCTCGAACGTACTGCCCGGCGTCGGCACGCCATGGCTGTCGACGTAGGCCTGCGAGGCAAACAGCCCCACCGGCCAACGCGCGATGCGCCGGGCGATCAGGTCCGGATTGTCCGGGCGGGTGTTGCGCACGGCGATGTCCGCTTCACGCTTGGCCAGGCTGAGGATCTGCGTGGAGGCGTCCAGTTGCACGCGCACGTCCGGATGCCGTTCGTGCAACTGCGCAATGGCCGGGATCAGGAAATCGATGGCCAGCGAATCGGTGGTGCTGACCCGCACACTGCCGGTCAGGCGATCGTCCAGGCCTTGGATACGCCGTTCCAGCTCCAGCGCCGAATGCTCCATTTTTTCTACCGACTTGAGCGCCGCTTCGCCGACGGCCGTCAGTGCATAGCCCTCGGAGGTGCGCAGAAACAAGGTCGCGCCCAGCGACTTTTCCAGCGCCGTGATGCGTCGCCCTACTGTCGCCTGATCCACGCCCAGCACGCGCGCGGCACCGCGCAATGTCGACTCGCGACAGACCGCAAGAAACACCCGTGCATCATCCCAGTTCATATCGTTCTCCATTGATGCATAAACGCATCACTATCACGCAAACTCGCTGCATTAACGCAGCAACGATAGCCGATATGCTGGGCGCCATAAACCTTTCAAAGGATTGCCGTCATGCACACTTCAACTGCTTCGCCCGAACGTCCGGACACAAGTGTCTGGCTGGCGATCTTCGCCGGACTTTGCGCCAGCCTGGTCAGCATCGGTCTGGCGCGTTTCGCCTACACGCCGCTGATCCCTTCGCTGATTCAGGCGCAATGGTTTTCCGCCCATGATGTGGTCTATCTGGGTGCGGCCAACCTGGTCGGTTACCTGATCGGCGCCCTCCTTGGCCGACCGCTGGCACGCCGGCTCACCCAGAGAAATGCCTTGCGACTGATGATGCTGGCGGTGACCGTGGCGTTCTTTGCCTGTGCGTATCCCGTGTCGGTGAGCTGGTATTTCGGCTGGCGCCTGCTGTCCGGGATCGCGGGCGGCGCGATCATGGTGCTGGTGGCCGCGACCGTGCTGCCCCATGTACCGGCCGCGCGCAAGGGCCTGGCCAGCGGCGCGATTTTCCTCGGCATCGGTCTGGGCATCGCCGGATCGGGCACGATTGTTCCGCTGCTGTTGAGCCTTGGCCTGCAAGCGACGTGGCTGGGATTGGGCGTTTTGTCACTGGCACTGACGGCATTGAGCTGGTTCGGCTGGCCTTCGGAGCTGCCCCATGCAATCACCACCACCGCTGAAGTGGAACCGGTCGCTCCGACACCGCCTGCTGTTTATCTGTTGTTTGCCCAGTACGCATTCATGGCCGCCGGGCTGGTACCGGCCATGGTCTTCCTGGTGGATTACGTCGCCCGGGGGCTGGGCGCCGGGTCGCACGTCGGCGCTCTGATCTGGGTCATGTACGGTCTGGGCGCCATCGTCGGCCCGGTGAGTTATGGCTTCCTCGCCGATCATCTTGGCGCGCGCACCGGCATTCGTCTGGTGCTGGTGGTGCAGGCGATCACCCTGGGTTTGCTGGCGGTTTCGCATTCGTTCCTGGCGTTGGCGCTGCTGGCGGTGGTCCTTGGTTCATTTCCGCCGGGTATTGTGCCGCTGGCATTGGCCCGGGTGCATGAGCTGGTGCCGGATCATCATCGCCAACAGGTGGCGTGGAGCCGGGCCACGGTGTCGTTCGCCACGTTTCAGGCGCTGGCGGGCTTCGCCTATTCGGCGCTGTTCAACGCCACGGGCGGACAACATGCGCTGCTCTTCGTGATTGCCGGCGGTGCCATCGTGATCGCGCTGATACTTGAGCACGCCATGAAACTGCTGCCCTCCTCCGTCGAACAACGCTGCTGCGCCGAATGACGGGAATCATTGCGCCCTGACTGCGTTCCCATCTACTGATCACTTTTTCAAGAGGAATCGAAAATGACGTTGCCCAATGAAATGACCCGAATCGAAATCACCGAACCGGGCGGGCCCGAGGTTCTGCAATCCCGGCGCGTCCCGCTGCCGGTCGCCGCAGAAGGCGAAATACTGATCCGCGTGCGTGCCGCCGGCATCAATCGCCCGGACGCCCTGCAACGTGCCGGCAAATACCCGATGAAGCCCGGCATGAACCCGATTCCTGGCCTTGAAGTAGCCGGCGAAGTCGTGGCGATTGGCAACGGCGTCAGCACATTCGCGGTCGGTGACCGGGTCTGCGCGCTGACCAATGGCGGAGGTTACGCCGAATACTGCACGGTCCCGGCCGGCCAGGCCCTGCCGATTCCCGATGGGCTGGACTGGATTCAGGCAGCTGCAATTCCGGAAACCTTTTTCACGGTGTGGGCCAATCTGTTCGGCCTCGGCGGCGCCAGCCGTGGCCAGCGCGCCTTGATCCACGGCGGCACCAGCGGCATCGGCACCACCGCGTTGATGCTGTGCCGCGAGTTTGGCATCGAGGCCTTTGCCACCGCCGGAAGCGCCGATAAATGCGCAGCGATCCACAATCTGGGCGGCGAAGCGATCAACTACCGGGAACAGGATTTCGCCGCTGTCATCGCTGAAAAAACCGCCGGCCAGGGCGTGAACGTGATCCTCGACATCATGGGCGGCTCGTACCTCAACGGAAACATCAGCGCCTTGGGGATGGATGGGCGGTTGGTGATGCTCGGTTTCCTCGGTGGCGCGCGGGCCAATGACATCGATCTGCTGGCGATCCTCGGCAAACGTGCGGTGGTTACCGGCTCCCTGCTTCGCGCCCGTACCTCGGCGGAAAAAGCCGCCATCGCCGATCAACTGCGCGAACACGTCTGGCCGGTGCTCGCCGCCGGGCGCTGCCTGCCGATGATCGACAAAGTCTATCCGCTCACCGACGCAGCCAAGGCCCATGCCCACATGGAAGCGGGCGACCACATCGGCAAGATCGTGCTGAAGATCGACTGAGTCGTTGCAGCATTTTGTAATCGTTGCAGGCGTGCGGTGGTCGAAAATGTCACGCGCGGGTCAAGGCATCTGGTAAAAAGCGTTCTTTGCCCGCGCTCTGGTGAAACGTTTAATGTTCTTTGCCTTCATGACCCGACTTCGACGCCGCCGTCTGGCGTTCGCCTGCATGGCCGCCCTGATCATCGGCGTGCCGGCGAGTTGTGCCGTGCTGGAACACACCGAACGCAAGCTGTTGTTCCGCATCGAACCGGGCACCGCCGGCTGGTATCACGGATTGCCCGGCAGCGTGCAGGAACTCGATCTGCAACCGAAGAGCTTCAAGGCCGGGCAAAACATTCACGCCTGGTGGTGGCCGGCGGAGCGCGCCAATGCTCCGGCCATCCTTTATCTGCATGGCGTGCGCTGGAACCTCACCGGGCAACTGTTTCGTATCGAACAATTGCGCGCGGCAGGTTATTCGGTATTGGCCATCGACTATCGCGGTTTCGGCCAGAGCCGTGGCGATCTGCCGTCGGAAAGCACGGTGTACGAAGATGCCCGGGTAGCCTGGGAACGCTTCCAGCTGTTGCAACCCGATCCGAACAAACGCCTGATCTACGGGCATTCATTGGGTGGCGCGGTCGCCATCGATCTGGCTGCCGAACTCGGTCGCGACGCCACCAGAAACCACACCCCACTGCCGGTTCGCGGACTGGTTATCGAATCCACCTTCACTTCATTGGCGGATGTTGCGGCAGCCGTGGCCAACACCTCCCTTCCAGTCCGCTGGTTGCTGTCGCAGAAATTCGATTCCATCGACAAGATCGCCGAGATCCACATGCCGTTGCTGGTGGTACACGGCCTGGCCGACGCCTTCGTGCCGTCGCGCTTCAGCGAGCAACTGTTCGCCGCCGCCCGGCAACCGAAACGCCTGCTGCTGGTGCCCGGCGCAACGCACAACAACAGCATGGCGCTGGGCGGACAGAACTATCGCAAGGCGATCGATGCGCTGATGCAAACCCGACCTGCCGCCCGAGTGGCGGGCGCTGCGGTACAGAAGAACCCGCGCGATTCCTGACGCCTCTTCCCCGCAGACCATCGGTCACCCCGAAAGGAAACTCTTGCAGCATCGGTTGGCAATCCGGCGTTCTAACGTTTTGCTGGATAGAGTCAATCCATGACGCTGCTTCGGCACACCCGGCCGCGCTGCGTTCCACTGCCTATTCGGGAGCACCCCCATGAAAATCAACCCGTACCTGATCTTCAACGGCGACTGCCGCGAAGCCTTCACGTTTTACGAGCAATGCCTGCAAGGCAAGCTCGAAGCGATGATGACCTTCGGCGAAACGCCAGCCGCCGAACATGTCCCCAAAGAGCACCACAACCTGATCATCCACACCTGCCTGAAAGTCGGGGATCAGATGCTCATGGCTTCGGACACCACACCCGACCGCCCCACCCAAGGCATGAGCGGTTGCTCGATTTCCCTGAATGTCGACAGCATCGCCGAGGCCGAACGGGTGTTTAATGCCGTGGCCAAGGATGGTCGCGTCGACATGCCGCTGGAAGCCACCTTCTGGGCCGCGCGTTTCGGCATGCTGGTGGATCGTTTTGGCGTGTCGTGGATGGTCAATTGCGAAAGTGACAAGTGACGCTGTCATTGCACCGGACATGAACAAGCCCGACCTATTCAGGTCGGGCTTTTGCGTTCAACGCTGTGCAAGCTCATGCCGAACGCACTGTTCGTAGTACGTCTGCTTGACGGCCGCCGGCTTCAGCCGCGACGCGCTGTCGTAGGTCTGCTCAGTGATGCCCATGGCGGTCATGCGCATCCACGGTTGCTGGAACTTGCGCGCCTGCAGGCGCTTGCGCGCGCCATACAGGGAAATCCCTGACAGCTTCGACTGTTGCGCACCGGCGGCGATGTCCGAACCCCAGGTACACGCAAAACGATGGCTCTTGCTCAGTTCCCTGGCCTGGGCCTCCACCGCGAGCAGAGCGAGGGAAAGCGTTGCTACAGTGATGACAATCGTCCGCATATAGCCCACCTAACCTTTTGAAAAAAGGCGAGTTTGCCGGGACTTGAAACATTCGGGGGCCAGCAATTTGCCGCCTTTTTTCAGCCAAGCTCGGCCGAAGGATGGCCATAAAGATGCGCAGCTCCACCGCCACCCGTCTCCCACCTCTCCCGCCCGTCAGCCGCCCGGCACTTTGCTTCGCCTCTGATTTTCCAAGATACATCCACCCGACGCGGAAGCCCTACGATGAACAGAACCATTGCAGCCCTCATGCTTGGAAGTCTTTTATCCGCCACCGCACCGCTGGCGATGGCGGGAAGCAGCGTCCCCCCTACCGGCATTCCCGGAGTCAATCAGGGAGGCACCGAATCCAAAGAAGACAAGGCCGACAAAAAGGGTGAAGAAGCCTCGGGGTCGAACTCCGGTGCAGAGTCCCACGAGACAGAGAAGGATGCGCAAACATCCAGTGGCTCAAAGGATGGGATGGAAGAAAAGAAACCCTGAACCACTTAGCCAGTTTTCGCAGGCATAAAAAAGCCGATCTCTCCGATCGGCTTTTGTATATGACGCTGATCCCGCCTTGGCAGGCCAGGACGATTAATTTCAGCGCTTGAGCTTGCGCTTGTTGCGGTACTGGTCGATCACCACCGCGACCACGATGATTAGTCCTTTGATGATGTCCTGTATGTAAGCATCGACCCCGACAAACGTGAACCCGCTGGCCATCACCCCAAGGATCAAAGCGCCAATTACCGTGCCGGTGATGCGCCCCACTCCACCCGCCAGACTGGTACCACCGATAACTGCCGCGGCAATCGCGTCCAGCTCATAGGACATGCCCATCCCGGCCTGCCCGGTAGCGGCGCGGGCCGAAGCCACTACGCCGGCCAGCCCCGCCAGCAGTCCGGCGATGCTGTAGACGATGACCAGATGGCGTTTGACGTTGATGCCTGAGGTGCGCGCCGCCTGCATGTTGCCGCCGATGGCGTAGGTGTATTTGCCGTACTTGGTGTAGCGCAGCGCGATGTGGAAGATCACCGCCACCACCAGAAAAATGATCACCGGCATCGCGCCGTGGCCGATGGCCGTGTAGGAGTCCGAGAGCATGCTCACTGGCTGGCCTTCGGTGTAGTAACGCGCCAGGCCACGGGCCGAAACCATCATGCCCAGTGTGGCAATGAACGGCGGAATCCCGGTGATGGCGATGATGCTGCCGTTGATCGCCCCCGCCAGCAGCCCGACACCGAGCCCGGCAATCACCGGAATCCAGACCGGCAAATCGGTCAGTGACGGGAACACCGCCCGGGCGAAATCCGAGGTCTGCGCCAGACTGGCCGCGATCATCGCCGACAACGCGAGCACCGAGCCCGACGACAGGTCGATACCGGTGGTGATGATCACCTGGGTCACGCCAATCGCCAGCAGGCCGATGATCGACACTTGCAGGATCATCAACACCAGCCGCTGGGAGTTCATCAGGAAGCTCTGGTCGCGCACGATCCAGCCGAACAGTTCGAACACCAGGCCGATGCCGATCAGCACCAGGAAAATGCTCAGTTCCGTCGGAAAGCGCCGGCGACTCTTGACTGGTGCCGTGGCCGGTTTGTTTTCCAGTATCGCGTTCATAACCACTCACCTTTCTATCGCATCATCGACGGCGGCCTCGGCCACCAGCGGTATCCATTAATGAACCGAGGACAGGCCCGAGGCCAGTTGCATCACCCGCTCCTGAGTCGCCTCGCTGCGGTCGAGGGTGCCCATCAGGTCGCCCTCGTGCATGACCATCACCCGGTCACTCATGCCGAGCACTTCCGGCAGTTCCGAAGAAATCATGATCACCGCCATGCCTTCGCTGGCGAGGTAGGCGATGAGCCGGTAGATCTCGGCCTTGGCGCCTACATCGATGCCACGGGTCGGCTCGTCGAGAATCAGGATGCGCGGGTTGGTCATCAGCCAGCGGGCCAGCAAGGCCTTCTGCTGATTGCCACCCGACAGTGTGTCGATGCATTGCTCCAGCGACGGGGTTTTCACCCGCAGCTTCTTGCACATGTCTTCGCACAAGGCGCGCAAGGCTTTTTGCTGGATGAACCCGTGGCCGGCGTAGTGCGGCAGGACGGCCATTTCCATGTTTTCCAGCACCGAGAGGCACGGGAACAGACCGCTGAGTTTGCGATCCTCGGTCAACAGCGCGAAGCCCTTCTCGATCGCCATGTGCGGATCGCTGATGCGCACCACTTCGCCATCGAGACGGATCTCGCCACCGTCGCTGGGCGTGATGCCGAAGATCGCTTCGGCCACGTTGGTCCGGCCGGAGCCCATCAAACCGGCGATGCCGAGGATTTCCCCGGCATGCAGGTCGAAGGAGACGCCCTTGAAAATGCCATCGAGCTTGAGGTCGCGCACCGACAGCAACAGATCGCCGATCGGCTTTTCGCGCACCGGAAACAACTGGCTCAATTCGCGACCGACCATCATCGAGATCAGGCTGTCGCTGTCCATGGAATCGGCCCGCTGCAGGCCGATGTAGGCGCCGTCGCGGAACACCGCCACTTCATCGGCAATCGCGAACACTTCGTTCATTTTGTGGGTGATGTAGATGATGCCTTTGCCCTGGTTTTTCAGGTCGGCAATGATCGAGAACAGATGGGCGACTTCCTTGTCGGTGATGGCCGATGTCGGTTCGTCCATGATCAGGATGTCGGAGTCGTAAGACACGGCTTTGGCGATCTCGACCATCTGCCGCTCGGCGATACTCAGATTGCCGACCTGCTCTTCGGGATCAAGGTTGATCCGCAGGCGCTCCAGCAGTTTCGCCGTGCAGCGGTGCATTTCCCGATGGTCGATCATGTGAAAGCCGTTGAGCTGCTCGCGACCGATCCAGATGTTTTCGGCGATGCTCATGTGCGGCATCAGGTTGAGTTCCTGGTGGATCATCGCGATCCCGGCCTGAAGCGCTGCCAGTGGCGTTTCGAACACCACCGGTTTGCCCCGCAGGCGCAGCTCGCCGGCGTCTGGCTGGTAGATGCCGGCGATGATTTTCATCAGGGTGGATTTGCCCGCGCCATTCTCGCCCATGAGCGCCAGCACGGAACCGGGGCGTACCCGCAGTTGCACATCGGACAACGCCACCACACCGGGGAAACCCTTGCTGACGTTGAGGATCTCCAGCAGGTACGGCTCTTCGACAGGTATTGCAGTGGGCGGGCTCCCCGTCAAAGGGGTGCTCGAAGCAGTCGCTGAAGCGAACATGATCAGGTACTCCATCAGCAAGGTCGCGATCGCCACCTTGCGGGCTTATTGTTGTTATTGAACGGACGGACTATTTGAACTGGTCAACGTTTTGCGGCGTGATCAGGCGGAATGGCACCCAGACCGCCGGCTCGACCGGCTCATTCTTCGCCATTCTCACCGCGGTATCGATGGAGCCGTCGGCCTGACCCTTGGCGTCCTGGAACACGGAAGCGGCCAGCGAACCCTTCTTCACGGCGTTCAAGCCGTCCGGCGTACCGTCGACTCCCGCAATCAGCACGCTGCCTTTGGCGACGCCGGCCTGTTGCAGGGCCATGGCGGCACCGATGGCCATTTCGTCATTGTTGGAGACCACCGCGTCGAACTTGCGGCCCTGGGTCAGCCAGTCGTTGACCAGGGTCATGCCCTTGTCCCGTAGCCATACGCCGCTCTGCTCCTGCTCGACCTTGATGTCCGGGTATTTGGCCAGCACCTCTTTAACGCCCTTGGTGCGGTTGGTGGTGGAGTTGTTCGCCAGGTCCCCCAGCAGAATCACGATATCGCCCTTGCCGCCCATCTTGTCGGCCAGGTACTGCATCTGCATCTCGCCGGCCTCCAGGTCGTTGGAAGCAACGGTTACCACGCCTTTGGGCAGGTTCAGGTCATCGGGGCGGCGGTTGACGTAGACCAGCGGAATGCCGGCCTTCACTGCCGCTTCAGTAATCTTTTTGGTGGCGGCGGTATCCACCGGATTGACCACGATGGCGTCGACTTTCTGGCTGATGAAGCTCTCGACCTGGCTCAGTTGCTTGACCACATCGCTGCGGGCGTCTTCGAACTGCAGCTTGACGCCGTCGGGATAGGACTTGGCTTTCTTGTCCATGGATTCGCGCAGGTAGGTCAGCCAGGTGTCATCGAACTGGGACATGCTGACGCCGATCTTCATATCGGCCAGCGCAGCGCCGCTGGCGAACATCAGGGACAAGGCCAGTGAGGCAAAACGGGTCTTGGTCTTCATGAAAAGTCTTTCTCCACATTCTTGTTGGTTTTATGGATGAGGCATGACGATTTCAGTAAGCGGACAAGCAGTCGAAGCGTTGGAACGTATCCCGAGACAGTGAATCTGGAATCGACTTTATTGGAAAATATTTTCCATATCAACCTGTTTTAGAATTTTATTATGATTTTATTCCATGGCTTGCAAACTCACTCAGTTCCACTACCTGACGACGTTTGAAACTCAGGCGCGCAGCGTCTAGCACGCGGGTTGTCGCCAGTGCATCACGGGCGTCCACGGGCAGTGGGCCACCGTTTTGCAACGCGATTTGTAGCTGCAAATAGAACTGACTCCAGCAGCCGCGCTCAGACGGAACCCGCTCACGCTCGTCTCCGTGTTCGAACCAGCCCCAACGGCGGTGCTCTTCGACGCCCCAGCGCTCGCCTTCGGTTTTCGGCGAGAGCCCGGCCAGTGCCTGGGCCTCTTGCCCGTCCAGACCCTCGACGCTGTAACAGCCCAGCGTGCCGCTCACCCGAAAGCGCGGGCCAGGGCTGTTTTGCAGGCAACTGCCACCCAGATGCGAGGTCACGCCGTCGACGTGGGTCAGGGACATGAAGAAGCCGTGATCGAAGGCCTGGTCTTTTTCCAGGTAGTCCAGTTCCGCGTAGACCCGTGTCACCGGACCGAACAGCAACAGCGCCTGATCGACCAGATGACTGCCAAGGTCGCGCAGGAAACCACCGCCGCTGCCGTTGTGAACCGACGACGGCGAGTAACGCTCGATACGCGACTCGAACCGGCTGACCTGGCCCAACGCGCCGGATTCGATGAGTTTGCGCACGGTTAAAAAGTCCGAATCCCAGCGCCGGTTCTGATAGACGCTGAGCGGTACATTCTGGCGCTCGGCCATGGTGATCAGGGTTTGCGCCTGCTGCCAGTCGGCGGCGAACGGCTTGTCGCTGACCACCGCCACGCCGTGTTCGATGCCGTCGAGCACCAGTGCCGGCCGGCCCTTGAGGGGCGTCGATACCACCAGCACATCAATCCCGGCTTCCACCAACTGGCCGATGCTGTCGAAGGCCGGCACACCCGGATGCTCCGCCGCCAGCAACTGTCGGCGCTCCGCTGAACGGGTGACCACGCCGACGAACGTCGCCGCCGGCAGACTGCTGATCAGCGGAGCATGAAAAAACCGGCCGCCATGGCCGTAACCGACAAGTCCGATGCGCATACAAGTATTTCCCTGAATAAAACGCGGACCCTGTGGGAGCGGGCTTGCCCGCGATGGCGGCGGCACATTCCACATTGATGTGCCCTGATAGACCGCAATCGCGAGCAAGCTCGGTCCCACAGAGATTTGCGTCAGCTGTAGAAATGGGGACGGTCCGGCAGTGCAACGTTGACGATCGCCCCGCTGTTCTGCGCTTCGATGCACGCATCGGCGGCAACCGCGGCGGCGAAGCCATCCCACGCCGACGGTCCACCCACCTGCCCCGCCCGCACGCCATCGATGAACGCCTGCAACTCGACGTCATAGGCCGCGATGAAGCGATCCTTCCAGTCCATCAGAATCGCGTTGGACAGCTTGGCCCCGCTGCGCAATTGAACCTGGGACGGCTCCGGCAATTTGGCGATGCCGGTCTCCCCCACCACTTCGCACTGGATGTCGTAGCCGTACTGGCAATTGACGAAGACTTCCACGTCGATGCGCGTGCCCTTGGCGGTTTCCAGCAGCACGATCTGCGGATCTTTCAAATGCGCGAGGGCTTTGCTGCTCTTGCGCGGGAACACCACCTGCACCGAGACGTAATCGTCATCGAGCAACCAGCGCAGTACGTCCAGCTCATGGATCAACGTGTCGGTGATCGCCATGTCGGTCTTGTAGTTTTCACCCACGCTCGGGTTGCGGTGCGCGCAATGCAGCATCAACGGTTCGCCGATCTGGCCGCTGTCGATCACCGACTTCAACGCGCGATAACCTTCATCGTACGGACGCATGAAACCGACCTGCACCAGCCGTTTGCCGTGGGCGACTTCGGCCTCGACGATCTTGCGGCAGCCTTCGGCGGTGACCGCCAGTGGTTTCTCGCAGAACACCGGTTTGCCCGCCGCAATCGCGGCCAGCACGAACTCTTCGTGGCTCGGGCCCCAGGAGGTGACGAGGATCGCCTCGACGTCCGGCGCCTGGATCAGCGCATGGCCGTCGGGATAAACCTCGGCGGTCAGCTTCAGGTCAGCGACGACCTTGGCCGCCTGCTGCAGATTGATGTCGGTGACCGCCACGACCTGGCTGTTGAGCAAGGTCTGGCTGCAACGACGGATGTGGTCCTGGCCGATGGCCCCGGTGCCGATGACGCCTAGCCGCAACGCTTGGGAAAGCAATGACATGAAAGGATTCCTTGTGGTTGTTCGATTCAGGGCAATCAGTACTGACGGGCCTTGGCCAGTCGTTCGTTCAGGGTTTTGGCTACCGCGTCGGTGCGGGCGCTGGTGGAGACTTGCGCCACGCCGACCCGCCACCACGACAGATAACCGTGAATCATGGTCTTGGGCAGAACCTTGATGTCGATCAGGGTCGAGACCGTCTGCAAGCGCGCATCGGCCAGCGCCGCCTGCAGTTCTCCAACGGTGTTCACCTTGTAGGTCTTGCAGCCGTAGGCCGCCGCGCTCATGGCGAAATCCACCGGCACGAAAGCACCGTCGAGCTTGCCGCTCTGCGGGTTGCGGAAGCGGAACTCGGTGGCAAAGCTGTCCATGCCGTTGCCCATCTGCAGGTTGTTGATGCAACCGAAGGTCATGTTGTCGAACAGCACCACGTTGATCTTGCGTCGCTCCTGGATCGAGGTGGCGAGCTCCGAGTGCAGCATCATGTAAGAGCCGTCGCCCACCAGCGCATAAACCTCGCGCTCAGGCTCGGCGAGCTTCACGCCCAGCGCCGCGTTCACCTCATAGCCCATGCACGAATATCCGTATTCGACGTGATAGGTGTTCACCCCTTTGCTGCGCCAGCTGCGCTGCAAGTCGCCGGGCAGGCTGCCGGCGGCGGCGACGATGACCGCGTCATCGGCGAGGGTTTCATTGAGCACGCCTAGCACGCGGCTCTGGGTCAGGCAGGAACCGGTCAGCTCGATGAATTCGCGCAACACCGCCGGATCGAGGTGGTCGTTGATTTCCGGGATGAAATCCCGCGCCTGATAGTCAATCTGATGCAGGCGATCCACTTCCTCATCCAGTTGCGCCCGGGCCTGACGGGGTTGATCGCCCCAAGCGGAACGGTAGTCGCCCAGCGCTTCGGCCAGCGTCGACAAACCCGTCCGTGCATCCGCCAACAGTTGCACACCGTCGAGTTTCAGCGCGTCGCACGGGCTGATATTGAGGTTGAGAAATTGCACGTCAGGGTGCTGGAACAAGGATTTCGACGCGGTGGTGAAATCGCTGTAGCGGGTGCCGACCCCGATGATCAGATCCGCTTCCCTGGCCAGCAGGTTTGCCGCCAGGCAACCGGTTTCGCCAATGCCGCCGACGTTCAGCGGATGGCTGGACACCAGCGCGCTTTTGCCGGCCTGGGTTTCGGCGAAGGGAATATCGAAGCGCTCGGCAAACGCCTGCAACGCCGCATTGGCGCCCGAGTATTTGACGCCGCCACCACAGATGATCAGCGGTTTGCGCTTGCCTTTGAACAGTGCCACGGCATCGCCGAGCATCGCTTCAGTGGCCGGACGACGCTCGATGCGATGCACGCGTTTTTGCAGGAAATAATCGGGATAGTCGTAGGCCTCGGCCTGCACGTCCTGCGGCAGGGCCAGGGTCACGGCGCCGGTTTCGGCGGGATCCGTGAGCACACGCATGGCGTGGATTGCTGCGGTCATCAATTGTTCGGGACGGTTGATGCGATCCCAGTATTTGCTCACGGCCTTGAACGCATCGTTGGTGCTGATGCTCAGGTCGTGGAACTGCTCGATCTGTTGCAACACCGGGTCCGGTTGACGGCAGGCATAGACATCACCCGGCAACAGCAGCAAGGGAATCCGGTTGGCAGTCGCGGTCGCGGCAGCGGTCAGCATGTTCGCCGCGCCCGGCCCCACGGACGAGGTACAGGCGTAGATCTTGCGCCGCAGATGCTGCTTGGCGAAACCGATCGCCGCATGGGCCATGCCTTGTTCGTTGCGGCCCTGATGGACGATCAGGTCACCGCTGTCCTGCTCCAGCGCCTGCCCCAGACCCAGCACGTTGCCGTGGCCGAAAATGGTAAAGATCCCGGCGACGAACTTGCTCTGAACGCCATCGACCTCGATGTACTGGTTGTCGAGGAATTTCACCAGGGCCTGGGCCATGGTCAGTTTTGTTGTGGTCATAACCGCACCTTTCAAATTCAGATCCGATCCCTGCGAGGGGCACTGTCAACCCAGGGATTTGCTCAGGTGTTCCATGCTCGCGCCGATCGCCGTCTGGATATCCGCCAGGCCATGGACGCTGTCTGCAAACGGTTCAAACGACAGGTAGCCGCTGTAGCCGCCAGCAAGCAGGCTGTTGATTTGTGCCGCGTTACCGAGAATGTCGTCCGCGCCCACCAGCACCCGGTGACCATCGCCAAGGGTCGCCAGCGGCGCCTCGGTTTCCTCGACACCGGAGATGTGCACCAGCCCGGTCAGCTCAGGGAAAAACTCCTGCTCACCGGCCAAATGGTGATGAAAGGTGTCGTGAACCAGACGGAACACATCCAGCCCGCCGACTGCCTTGATCGCCTCCACCGCCGTGCGTTTGCGGCGCAGCGAGCAGGCTTTGAAACCCAGCGGCTCGATGTATCCCAGCAGGCCGTGATCGCGCAGGATCGGCGCCAGCTCACTCAACGCGGTGCGCAGGCCCGACGCTCGTTCGGCGACGCTGCGCGGATCGGCGCGGTCGTTCAACGGGCACATCACCAGCCCCCGCGCACCGCAATCGCGGGCATAGGCCGCCAGTTTCAAGGCCTGCGCGCGGCGCTCGTCATTCCACACGTCAAACGGATACAACGCGTTGATCGACAGCACGCTGATGCCATGTGCCGTGCACAACTCACGCACGTGTCCGGGCGCGGTGCCGTCCTCGATCTCGATGCCTTTGAGGTCGTTGCGGATCTCGATGGCGTCGGCCTTGAGGGTCACCGCCAATTCGATGAACGCCGGCAGGGACAAGCGAGGAGCGACCATTCGGTTCAGGGCAAAACGCAGTGGAGTACTCATTCTTGTTGTTCTCCGCGCAGATGATTTATTTGGCCGTCGGCATGCTGAATTCAGGGCCCTTGGCAATGCTGTCGGGCCAGCGCTGCATCACGCTTTTGTAGCGACTGTAGAAACGAATGCCTTCTTCTCCGTAGGCGTGGTGATCGCCGAACAGCGAGCGCTTCCAGCCACCGAACGAATGCCAGGCCATGGGCACCGGAATCGGCACGTTGATGCCGACCATCCCGACCTTGATGCTGCGGGCGAAGGCGCGGGCGATCCCGCCATCGCTGGTGAAACACGACACGCCATTGCCGAATTCGTGGGCGTTGATCAGCGCCACGGCACTGGCGAAATCCGGCACGCGCACGACGCCCAGCACCGGGCCGAAGATTTCCTGCTGATAAATGCTCATGTCGGTGGTGACGTGATCGAACAGCGTCGCGCCGACGAAAAAGCCCGCCTCGGCGCCCGGCACCTTGAAGTGGCGGCCGTCGACAATCAGCTGCGCACCCTGAGCCACGCCCTGATCGATAAAACCCTCCACCCTGGCCTTGTGTTCGGCGGTGACCAGCGGGCCCATGTCGTTGTCGCCTTGCAGACCGTTGCCGACTTTCAACTGATCGATCCGCGGCAGCAGTTTGGCGATCAGTTGATCGCCGACTTCGCCGACCGCGACCGCAATCGAAATCGCCATGCAGCGCTCACCGGCCGATCCGTAAGCGGCGCCGATCAAGGCATCCGCGGCTTGATCCAGATCCGCGTCGGGCATGACGATCATGTGATTCTTCGCGCCGCCCAGCGCCTGCACCCGCTTGCCGCGCGCGGTGGCCTGCTGGTGGATGTACTCGGCAATCGGCGTCGATCCGACAAACGAAATCGCCTCGATGTCCGGGTGCTGCAGCAAGGCGTCGACCGCCGTCTTGTCGCCCTGAACCACATTGAACACGCCGTCCGGCAGACCGGCTTCGGTCAACAGGCGAGCCATCAGCAAACTGGCGGACGGATCGCGCTCGGACGGTTTGAGGATGAAGCAGTTGCCGGTGACCAGCGCCAGCGGAATCATCCACAGCGGCACCATCACCGGGAAGTTGAACGGCGTGACCCCGGCGCAGACGCCGAGTGGCTGACGCAGGTTCCAGTTGTCGATGCCGCCGCCGATGTTGTCGCTGAACTCGGTCTTCAACAGACTCGGCGCACCGCAGGCGTACTCGACGATTTCAATGCCTCGGGTGACTTCGCCCCTGGCGTCGGAAAACACCTTGCCGTGTTCGCGGCTGATGATTTCGGCCAGTTCGTCGTGATGACGATCGAGCAACTCCTTGAACTTGAACATCACCCGCGAACGGCGCAGGGACGATTGCTCGGACCAGGCCGGGAATGCCTTGAGCGCCGAAGCGACAGCAGCGTCCACGGTCTTCTGACTGGCCAGCCCGACTCGCGCCTGAACGGCACCGGTGGCCGGATTGAAGACATCGCTGAATCGTTCGCTACCGCTGTCCTGCACCTGACCATCGATGTAGTGGCCTATGACCGGGGCGTCGCTCATTGTTCTTGTTCTCCGTGCGAAAGTTGGAATTCAGAGATCCAGCAGCCAGCTGTGCTGCGGGTCGTTATGGAACTGCCAGACGCGTTTCGGCCCGGCCATCACGTTCAAGTAATAGGACTCGTAGCCATACGGCACGCTGACCGGGTGATAGCCCTTGGGCACGACCACGAGGTCGCTGTTCTCCACGGCCATGGCCTGATCGATGCTGCGGTCGTCGGTGTAGACCCGCTGGAACACGAAGCCCTGGGGCGGGTTAATCTGGTGGTAGTAGGTTTCTTCGAGAAAGCTCTGGTGCGGCAGGTCGTCGGTGTCGTGCTTGTGCGGCGGGTAGCTCGAGGAATGCCCCGACGGCGTACGCACTTCCACCACCAGCAGCGAATGGGCCGGCTCGCTGTCCGGCAGGATGTCGCAGACATAGCGAGTATTGGCACCCTTGCCGCGCACGCTGCGCTTCATGGTTTCAGGCCTGATCAGGCGCGGGCCGAGGCCCGTGGTGGTCGAACCGGGAGCGGCGCAAACCGCCACTTGCGCATCACTCAATGCCACCACCTGCGCCTGACTGCCGGGTGGCAGGTACGCGGCGAACGGGGATTTGTCTTCGAACACCGACTGGCGATCACCGAGGTTGTCCCAGTTGAAGGCGCCCCGCCCCGGCGCTTCGCCGTGGATGCCGACCCGACCGCTGAGCAGCACCAGGCATAGCTCCTTGTCGCCTGCTGCGACAGGCAAGGTTTCACCCAGGCTCAAGCGATAGGCGGCGAATCCCACGTATTGCAGTTCACCTTCAGCCAGCTCGACCATGGTCCGGCCACGGGCATTGCTTTTGACCAGCAGGCTCATCGCGCAGTCCTCTCGCCGAGCAATGCACGCAAGGTGTCGAAGCCTTTTTTCGCGTAGACATAACTCGGCGCCACCGCCGGGTCCTGCTCGGCCTCGACCACCAGCCAACCGTGGTAATCGGCCGCCAGCAGCACGTCCAGCAACTCGGCGAAGTCGATGTCACCATCCCCTGGCACGGTGAAGGTGCCGTTGATGATGCAGTCGGGGAAGCTCCACAGGTTGTTGCGCGCCAGTTGTACCACCGGTTTGCGCACGTCCTTGAAATGCACGTGGCAGATGCGCGACAGGTGTTTGCGCAGCACCTGCAAGGGTTCGCCGCCGCCCATGTAGCAATGGCCCGAATCGAACAGCAGCCCGACTTCATTACCGGTCAACGCCATCAGGGTGTCGATGTCCGACGGCGATTCGACGTAGGCACCCATATGGTGGTGATACGCCAGACGCACGCCCTGGGACAGGGTGAAGCGCGCCAGCTCGGTCAGCTTGTCGGCGTATTGTTGCCACGCCTGTTCGGTATGAAAACGCGGGCGCTCGACCAGCGGAATTCGTTGGCCCTGAATGGAGTCGGCCACTTCACCGTAAACCAGCACGTTCGCGCCGTTCTTCGCCAGCAACTCGACATGGCTGGCAATCGCGTCGATTTCCTCGGCCACCGAACGCCGCGCCAGACGACTGGAATACCAGCCGGACACCAGCGCCAGGTCATACGGACGCAGCACGTCGCCAACACCTTTGGCGTCCTTGGGAAACCTGCCGTTGAGTTCGAAGCCTTCATAACCGATGGCCTTGCCTTCGCTGAGGGCGGTGCTCAGCGGGGTTTCACCGCCGAGGGACGGCAGGTCGTCGTTGCTCCAGGAAATCGGGTTGATGCCAATTCGGATAGCGGGCATGGCTGCACCTTTTATTGTTATTTCTAGAATGTTCAACCGCGGCTCAGGCCCGGGCCGTACGCCAGGCATCGATCAGCTCGACGAAGGTGCCCTGCACCTGACGGATCAGCGTCTCGTCGTCGATTTCGCCGGCCAGCCAGGCGCGGCTCGGTTCCTGGAAAATCGTCCGGCCCACGGCGAACCCGCGGCAGGTCTGGCTCTGACTGGCCTGCTGGAAGCCTTCGGCCAATGCGGATGCCGGGGCATTCAGGCCCAGCAGCACCACGCCTCGGCAATAGGGATCGCGCGCCTGGATCAGTTCGTCGAGCTGTTGCCATTCCTTGGCGCTTTGCGCTTCGATCTTCCACCACGCCGGGTAGATGCCCAGGTTGTAGAGGCGTTTGAGCGCGCGATACAACACGTCGGGATGCGGTGAGGGGTGATCCTTGGGCGGGATGATTTCCAGCAGCAGTTCATGACCGCTGACTTGCGATGCCTGATACAACGCCTTGATTTGCGCTTCCTGCTCCAGCCGCAGCATCGGTTCGTCATCCGGGTGGAATTGCACCAGGCATTTGATGATTTGTTCTTGCGGCCAGGCGATCAGGTTGCTGCCGATCGAGCGCCCGTGCTCGAAGGCCAGCGGCCGCGAGCCCTGCACCTCGACCGGCCGCGCCACCCACCAGCCTCGACCGGTGGCGGCGTTCAGCGAGTCCTGGCCGAAACGCTGATCCGCCAGCAGCCCGACATCGGCTTCGATGCCCTGCTCGCGCAAATCGCTTTCGACCCGCTCCACGGCCTTGATGAACAGTTGCTTGAGTTCGCCGATGGCGCCGAGATCGCGTCCACCCTTCTGGGCCAGTTCCACCAGTTGTCCGCGATGGTCGAAGGCAAAGATGAACAGTTGCTTCCACTGCTTGCGCGGCACACTGACCTGATGCAGGCGTTGCAGGGTGACGTCCTGATCCGGCCGGGTAATCGGTACCGGGCTGCTGAACAGGTAATCGAGTTCGGCACGGGTCGGCATCGCCGGCGCGCAGGCATGGCGCGACACCACCAGACCACCGCAGGCATTGGCCAACTGGCAGCAACGCTCGTCGCTGGCATCCTCCAGCCAACCGCTGAGGAAGCCCGACATGAACGCATCGCCGGCGCCCAGTACGTTCAGCACCTCGACCCGCACGCCGGGATAAATCGCGTCGTCTTCAAGACGTTGTGGAATCTCCCCGTGGATCACCGTGCAACCTTGCGGACCGAGCTTGACCACCAAGGTCGCTGCGCTCAAGCGCCGGACATTGCGCAGGGCGGTGAGCAAATCCTCGGAACCGCCGGCCAGCAGAAACTCTTCTTCCGTCCCGACCACAAGGTCGAAGCGCGGGAGGATTTGTTGCACATGTTGAGTGACGTTCTGATCGGCAACGAAACGGGTTTCGCCGTCCGCCTTGCCGGCGAGTCCCCACAGGACCGGGCGGTAGTCGATGTCCAGCACCCGTTTGACGTTGTGCTTTTCGGCGTAGTCCAGCGCCTGGATGCTCGCCTTGTAGACGCCATCGGTGGAGAAATGAGTGCCGGTGATCAGCAAGGCTTTGCTGGAGGCGATAAAGGCTTCGCTGATGTCTTCGGCCCGCAGCGCCATGTCGGCGCAATTCTCACGGTAGAAGACCAGGGGAAAGGTTTCCCGATCCTTGAGACCCAGCAGCACCATGGCGGTCAGACGCTGCGGATCGACCTTTATGCCGCTGACATCGCAGCCTTCACGGGCCAGCGACTCGATCAGGAAACGCCCCATATGATCGTCGCCGGTCCGGCTCAGCATCGCCGATCTGAGCCCCAGCCGGGCGGTGCCGAACGCGATGTTGGCGGACGAGCCGCCGAGGTATTTGGCGAAGCTGCTCACATCCTCCAGCCGTGCCCCGACTTGCTGCGCATAGAGGTCGACGCCGAGGCGTCCGAGGCAAATCAGATCCAATTGACGTCCACTGGCAAAACGAGTCTGGCCCATGCTGGCTCCTGTTATTTTTATCAGCCTGTGCCCAACGCGGTGACCGCGCCGGACACTCTTGGTGGATGCAGACTAAAACGAGCCGGATCTAACAATCAATAAATATTCCAATTATTTTTCACGTGGAATATTTTTTCCAATAAGCTTCAGTGCGGGCGCTCCAGACGCAGTGCATCGTTTCAGCAGGCATCCCGCTGGCGCAAGCCCAAGATTTTGTCCGGGCCGAGCCTGTAGACTGCGCACAGCCAAACTATTGTCAGGGGACGAGACGTAATCGTCCCTATAAGAACAAGCCAAAAGGATTATTTATGTCCAGCACCGATCAGCCGGCTACCGCCGAGAGCACGCCCGAGAGCGATCTTGCCAGCCCCCCGATCAATGCCGAGCGTCTGCTGCAGCTCATCACCACTGAATACGAAAGCCTTCCGCGCCAGCTCAAACGCATCGCCAGTTACATGAGCCAGCAAAGCGACCGGATCATGGTCGACCGTATCAGCGACATCGCCCGCGAGTGCGAAGTGCACCCGTCGGCCATCGTGCGGTTTTCCCAGCGTTTCGGTTTCAGCGGATTCAGTGAAATGCAGGCGCTGTTCCGCGAGGCGTATACCCACAAAGCCACGCCGGTACAGAACTACCAGCAGCGCATTCGCAGCATGATCGCCAACAAGTCGCAGAAAGCCAGCGGCGGCGACCTGGCCCGAGAGTGCATCGACGCCACCCTTTCGGGCATCGAACGCCTGGGCCAGGAACTGGATGACCAGGCCTTTGAAAAGGCCGTGGATCTTGTGGTCAATGCCGACAATATCTACGTGGTCGGCGTGCGTCGCTCGTTCGCCGTGGCCGACTATCTGGTCTACAACCTGCAACACACCAACAAGCGCATTCACCTGGTCTCGGGCCTCGGCGGCAGCTATCGCGAGCAGATGCGCAGCGTGCGCGCCAATGACCTGGTGATCGCCATCAGCTTTACGCCGTATGGTAAGGAAACCCAGCACTGCCTGCGCATCGCCCAGCACCATCAGGCGAAAACCCTGATCATCACTGACAGCAATCTCTCGCCCCTGGCCAAGCGCGCCAACACCCTGCTGCTGGTCAATGAAGGTAGCTCGTTTGCGTTCCGATCCTTGAGTGCGACTTTGTGCCTTTGCCAGGCGCTGTTTATCGCCGTGGCCTATCGACTGGAGTTGAAGGTGGACGAGATTCACGAGCAGGTCGGGTTCGAGGACTGATCGGAGCACCGTCATCTCAACGAATGTGGTAATTCAAAATATTTATTCCATTATTTGAACACAAGGAATATTTATTCTATAAACAGGATCTCTGAAAACAAAAACTCAAAGGATCCTGTCATGCGTGAACTCGGAATCGGCCTGATCGGCACGGGCTTCATGGGGCGCGCCCACGCCCTGGCCTTTCGCAACGTCAGCGGGGCATTCGAACTGCCCTTCACCCTTCGCCTGGCCGGCCTGGCTGACGCCGATCCCGCACGCGCACAAGCCTGCGCCACCGCCTGGGGCTTCGATCAGGCCCATGGCGACTGGCAGCGATTGATCCACGACCCCAAGGTCAACCTGATCGCCATCACCACTCCCAATCACCTGCACTACCCGATGGCCATGGCCGCTCTCGCCGCCGGTAAGCCGGTTTACTGCGAAAAGCCGCTGGCGGTGAATCTTGAGCAAGCTCATGCCATGCACGTGGCGGCGAAGCATGCCGGCGTCGTCACCCGGGTCGGCTACAACTATCAGCACAACCCGATCATCGGCCTGGCACGCGAGCTGATCCTGAGTGGCGAACTCGGCGAGATCATCAGCTTTCAAGGTGAGTTCAGCGAAGATTTCATGGCCGATCCGGCCTCCCCCTGGTCGTGGCGCTGCGAACCGGAACATGCCGGTGGAGCATTGGCGGATCTGGGCAGCCACCTGCTCGCCATGGCGCGCTACCTGCTGGGCGATGTCGAAGCGGTGTGCGCCGACTCCCAGACAGTCCATGGCCAACGCCCGACCACAACCGGCAGCCAGGAACGACGTCGCATTGCGGTCGACGATCAAGCCCATGCCTTGCTGCGTTTCGCCAGTGGCGCGCGGGGTACCTTCAGCAGCAGCTGGCTCAAGCATGGCTACAAGAATCATCTGAGCTTCGAAATCAGCGGCACCCGAGGCACCCTGGCGTTTGATCAGGAGCGCTTGAACGAGATACGCCTGTGTCGCGCCGGCGAAGGTGGCTTCCAGCGTTTACTCGCCGGACCGGACTCGCCCGGCTACGCCGCGTTCAGCCCGGCGCCGGGGCATCAGCTGGGCTACAACGAGCTGAAGACACTGGAAGTGCATGAGCTGATCATGGCGTTGGCCGGGAGCGGGCAAACCGGGACTGATTTTGAAGAAGCATTTGAAGTTGAGAGGCTGGCGACGGCGATTCGGGTCGCGGCTGAGGAACGACGCTGGGTGTCTGTCAGTGAAATCACTGGGTAGTTTTGTGCGGGCACAAAAAAGCCGATCTAGGTGATCGGCTTGAGTGTCGGACTTTGATGAGGAAGTAAACTGGATCCCCTGTAAAAGTCCCTGCGCATGAAAAAGCCCAACTCGCTAAAGTTGGGCTAAGTCATTGAATTATATGGTCGGGACGGAGTGATTCGAACACTCGACCCCTAGCACCCCATGCTAGTGCGCTACCGGACTGCGCTACGCCCCGACTAGGTTTGAAACTCGTTCTCCATCTCGAAGAACGCTCAAGAATATATCGCAAGCTTTTGAAAACTGGAAGTATTTAAAAGCACGAAATTATTTCTTGAGAACCACCAGAACATCTTCGAGCTCGGCGATCATCTGGCGGATCATTTGCTTGTATTGGGTGGTGTCGTCTTTGGCTTCATCGCCGGAAAGACGCAGTCGTGCGCCGCCGATGGTAAACCCCTGATCGTAAAGGAGCGCGCGGATCTGCCGGATCATCAGCACGTCCTGGCGCTGATAATACCGGCGGTTTCCGCGGCGTTTGACGGGGTTGAGCTGAGGAAACTCCTGCTCCCAGTAGCGCAGCACGTGCGGTTTTACCGCACACAGCTCGCTGACTTCACCGATGGTGAAGTAGCGTTTGCCCGGGATGACGGGGAGTTCGTCGTTATGACTTGGTTCCAGCATAAGCCTCAACTCGGGCCTTCAACTTCTGCCCTGGACGAAAGGTGACCACACGGCGAGCCGTGATCGGGATTTCTTCCCCCGTTTTCGGGTTGCGGCCAGGCCGCTGGCGTTTGTCCCGAAGGTCGAAATTGCCGAAACCCGACAATTTGACCTGCTCGTTGTCTTCAAGAGCGTGCCTGATTTCCTCGAAAAACAGTTCAACCAATTCCTTGGCTTCCCGCTTGTTCAGGCCCAGCTCTTCATACAGACGTTCCGCCATCTCAGCTTTCGTCAAAGCCCCCATACGTCACTTCCTTAACGTGGCGTTCAACCTTTGTTCGAGCGAGGTGAGGATATTTTGCGTCGTCGAATTCACCTCATCGTCATTAAGAGTGCGCGATGGATGCTGCCAGGTCAAGCCGACTGCGAGGCTTTTTCTATCAGGATCAATGCCTTTACCCTGATATACGTCAAATAGCCTGAGGTCTGTCAGCCATTCGCCTGCATTTTCACGAATTACGTCCAGTACAGCCGAGGCTGCAACGTCTTTGTGCGCAATCAGTGCCAGGTCACGACGCACTTCAGGAAAGCGCGACAACTCGTGGAATTTCGGCATTTTACCCAGAGCGACTTCAGCCAGAACCAGCTCGAAGACGAAGACCGGACGGTCGAGACCCAGGGACTTCGACAGTTCAGGGTGAATCGCGCCGATAAAGCCGACTTCACGCCCTTCCCGCTCGATGCGTGCGGTCTGGCCCGGATGCAGCGCAGGGTGTTTGCCCGGTGCAAAAGTGAACTGATCCAGCGCACCGGCAAAGCCCAGCACTGCTTCTACGTCAGCCTTGACGTCGAAGAAGTCCACGGTATCGCGACCTTGCGCCCAGCCTTCCGGCAGACGGCTGCCGCATACCACACCGGCGATCATCGGCTCTTGCTTCAGACCTTCCAGCTGACCGACAAAGCGCAGACCGCTCTCGAACAGACGAACACGATCCTGCTGACGGTTGAGGTTGTGCTGCAACGCCTTGACCAGACCCGGCCACAGCGACGAACGCATGGCGGCCATGTCATTGGAGATCGGGTTCGCCAACAGCAGCGGCTCCACGCCCGGGTTGAACAGCTCGAACTGCTTCGGATCGATGAAGCTGTAGGTGATCGCTTCCTGGTAGCCACGGGCAACCAGCAGACGACGCAGCTCCGGCAGATCGCTGCGCGCTTCGGCCTTGGCTTGCGGCGCCAGGCGAGCTTGCGGGTAACGAACCGGCAGGCGGTTGTAACCGTACAGACGAGCCAGCTCTTCGATCAGATCGACTTCCAGGCTGATGTCGAAGCGATGGCTTGGCACTTCTACGCGCCACTGCCCTGCTCCGTCGGCGGAAACCTTCAGACCCAAAGCATTGAGCAGACGCTCGACTTCGGCCGAATCCATTTCCATGCCCAGCATCTGGGTGATGCGCTGAGCGCGCAGGGTGATCGGCGCGATCGACGGCAAGTGCTGCTCGCTGACGGTCTCGATGATCGGGCCGGCTTCACCACCGGTGATTTCCAGCAGCAGGCCGGTGGCGCGCTCCATGGCTTCACGGGCCAGTTGCCAGTCCACACCGCGCTCATAGCGGTGCGAAGCGTCAGTGTGCAGACCATACGAACGAGCCTTGCCCGCGACAGCGATCTGGTCGAAGAACGCACTTTCAAGGAACACGTCGCGAGTGGTCGCGGAAACGCCACTGTGCTCGCCACCCATCACGCCGGCAATCGCCAGAGCGCGAGTGTGGTCGGCGATCACCAGCGTATCGCTGCGCAGGCTGACTTCCTGACCGTCGAGCAGAACGAGCTTCTCGCCCTCTTCCGCCATGCGCACACGGATGCCGCCATTGATTTCGGCGAGATCGAAGGCGTGCAGAGGCTGGCCCAGCTCGAGCATCACGTAGTTAGTGATGTCGACGGCGGCGTCGATGCTGCGGACTTCGGCGCGACGCAGACGCTCAACCATCCACAGCGGCGTCGGCCTGGACAGGTCAACGTTACGGATGACACGGCCCAGGTAACGCGGGCAGGCAGCAGGTGCCAGGACTTCTACCGAGCGCACTTCATCGTGCACAGCCGGAACGGTCATCACCACCGGGCGAGTGACCGGAGCGTCGTACAGCGCGCCGACTTCACGGGCCAGACCGGCCAGGGACAGGCAGTCGCCACGGTTCGGAGTCAGATCGACTTCGATGCTGGCGTCTTCCAGGTCCAGATAAACACGGAAATCTTCGCCCACCGGCGCATCGGCCGGCAGCTCCATCAGACCGTCATTGCCTTCACCGACCTGCAGCTCGGATTGCGAGCACAGCATGCCGTTGGACTCGACACCGCGCAGCTTGGCCTTCTTGATCTTGAAGTCGCCCGGCAGCTCGGCACCGATCATCGCGAACGGAATCTTCAGGCCTGGACGCACGTTTGGCGCACCGCACACGACCTGGAAAGTTTCCGCGCCATTGCTGACCTGGCACACGCGCAATTTGTCGGCATCGGGGTGCTGCTCGGTGCTCAGCACCTCACCCACCACCACGCCACTGAAAACACCGGCGGCCGGCGTAACGCTATCGACCTCAAGACCGGCCATCGACAGACGGGCAACCAGCGCGTCGCGATCTACCTGCGGGCTGACCCAGCCACGCAGCCATTGTTCACTGAATTTCATCCTGCTCTCCTAAGAATTCGTTACGACTAGCGAAATTGCGCGAGGAACCGCAAGTCGTTGTCGAAGAACAGACGCAAGTCGTTCACGCCGTAACGCAGCATGGCCAGACGCTCAACGCCCATGCCGAAGGCAAAGCCCGAGAACTCTTCCGGATCGATCCCGGACATGCGCAACACGTTCGGGTGAACCATGCCGCAGCCCATCACTTCCAGCCAGCCAGTCTGTTTGCAAACGCGGCAGCCTTTACCGCTGCACATCACGCATTCCATGTCGACTTCGGCGGAAGGCTCGGTGAACGGGAAGTACGAAGGACGGAAACGCACCGCCAGCTCTTTCTCGAAGAACACCCGCAGGAACTCTTCGATCGTGCCTTTGAGGTCGGCGAAGTTGATATCGCGATCGACCAGCAGGCCTTCGACCTGGTGGAACATCGGCGAATGGGTGATATCGGAGTCGCTGCGGTACACACGGCCTGGGCAGACAATGCGGATCGGCGGCTTTTTCGATTCCATGGTGCGGACCTGTACCGGCGAGGTATGGGTGCGCAGCAACATGTTGGCGTTGAAATAGAAGGTGTCATGCATCGACCGGGCCGGGTGGTGACCTGGGATGTTGAGCGCCTCGAAGTTGTGATAGTCGTCTTCAACCTCAGGGCCTTCGGCAATGCCGTAGCCGATATGGGTGAAGAACTGTTCGATACGTTCCAGAGTCCGGGTTACCGGATGCAGACCACCGGAGGTCTGACCGCGGCCCGGCAGGGTCACGTCAATCGATTCGGCAGACAGTTTGGCAGCCAGTTCGGCTTCTTCAAACAGAGCCATGCGCGCATTGAGAACGCCTGTAACACGTTCCTTGGCAACGTTGATCAGGGCGCCGACCTGCGGACGCTCTTCTGCCGGCAAATTCCCCAGGGTCTTCATCACCTGAGTCAATTCACCCTTTTTGCCAAGGTATTGAACCCGGATTTGCTCCAGGGCATTGATATCTTCAGCGCTTTGCACAGCCTCTAGTGCTTGAGAGACCAGCGCATCCAGGTTTTCCATGTACAGACTCCAGATACAAAATAGGGGAAGAGCTTGAAGGCTCTTCCCCTATTTATGACGTTTAACACCTGGCCCCACAGAGGTGGGGCCAGGTGACTGTCGGGGGTACTTAAGCCAAGGTGGCTTTAGCTTTCTCGACAATCGCAGCAAACGCCGCTTTTTCGTTCACTGCCAGATCAGCCAGAACCTTACGGTCGATCTCGATGGACGCTTTTTTCAGGCCAGCGATGAAACGGCTGTAGGACAGACCGTTAACACGAGCACCAGCGTTGATACGAGCGATCCACAGAGCGCGGAACTGACGTTTTTTCTGACGACGGTCACGGTAGGCGTATTGGCCTGCCTTGATTACCGCTTGCTTGGCAACACGGAATACGCGGGAGCGTGCGCCGTAGTAGCCTTTAGCAAGTTTCAGAATTTTTTTGTGACGTTTACGGGCAATGACGCCACGCTTTACACGAGCCATGAGTTACTTCCTCTATTCTTGATCCAAAAATTAACGAAGGCGCAGCATGCGCTCGACTTTTGCCACGTCAGACGGATGCAGCAAGCTGCTACCGCGCAGTTGACGCTTACGCTTGGTCGACATTTTGGTCAGGATGTGGCTCTTGAAAGCGTGCTTGTGCTTGATACCGTTAGCAGTTTTCAGAAACCGCTTAGCAGCACCACTTTTGGTTTTCATCTTTGGCATGTTCGGATACTCCGCATTCAGTTGATAAACATAATCAGAAGGCCTGCCGTGCCCTGTTGATTACTTCTTCTTTTTCGGGGCGATGACCATGATCAGCTGGCGTCCTTCCATCTTAGGATGCTGTTCGACCGAACCGTACTCGAGCAGGTCTTGTTCAACCCGCTTGAGGAGTTCCATCCCCAGCTCCTGGTGGGCCATCTCACGGCCGCGGAATCGCAAGGATACCTTGGCCCTGTCCCCGTCACTCAGGAAACGTACCAGGTTGCGCAGTTTTACCTGGTAATCCCCTTCCTCCGTCCCTGGACGAAACTTGATTTCTTTTACCTGAATCTGCTTCTGGTTCTTCTTCGCCGCAGCAATCTGCTTCTTCTTTTCGAAGATCGATTTGCCGTAGTCCATCACCCGGCAAACCGGCGGGACTGCGTCGGCAGAGATTTCTACCAGATCAAGCTTTGCTTCTTCAGCAATACGAAGCGCTTCATCAATCGAGACGATGCCAATCTGCTCGCCATCAGCGCCAATTAACCGAACCTCGCGTGCCGAGATATTCTCGTTGATCGGGGCTTTCGGTGCAGCTCGTTTATCTTGTCTCATTTCACGCTTAATAATAATTACTCCGAATCTGGGCGACCACGCCGGGAAACCGCTTGCGCGAGAAACTCAGCGAACTGGGCGACGGGCATCGAGCCCAGGTCAGCACCTTCACGAGTACGCACAGCGACAGTCTGCATCTCGACTTCCTTATCCCCAATAACCAAGAGATATGGAACCTTGAGCAAAGTATGCTCGCGGATTTTAAAGCCGATCTTTTCATTTCTCAAGTCGGACTTGGCACGAAACCCGCTTTCGTTGAGAGTTTTTTCGACCTGAGCGACGAAATCTGCCTGTTTATCAGTGATATTCATGATCACTGCCTGGGTTGGCGCCAGCCACGCAGGGAATGCACCTTCGTAGTGCTCGATCAGAATCCCGACGAAACGCTCGAACGAACCGAGGATCGCACGGTGCAACATCACCGGATGCTTGCGGCTGTTGTCTTCGGAGACGTATTCGGCTCCCAGACGCACCGGCAGGTTGAAATCGAGCTGCAAGGTACCACACTGCCACACGCGACCGAGGCAATCTTTCAGCGAGAATTCAATCTTCGGACCGTAGAAAGCGCCCTCACCCGGCTGCAGATCGTACGGCAGACCAGCGCTATCAAGCGCTGCAGCCAGGGCCGCTTCGGCGCGATCCCACAGCTCGTCGGAACCGACGCGTTTTTCCGGACGAGTGGACAGCTTCATCTCGATGTCTTTAAAGCCGAAGTCGGCATAAACATCCATGGTCAGCTTGATGAACGCTGCCGATTCAGCCTGCATCTGTTCTTCGGTGCAGAAGATGTGGGCATCGTCCTGAGTGAACGCGCGCACACGCATGATGCCGTGCAGCGCACCCGACGGCTCGTTGCGATGGCAGGCACCGAACTCGGCCAAGCGCATCGGCAGCTCGCGGTAGCTCTTCAGACCCTGGTTGAACACCTGCACGTGGCAAGGGCAGTTCATCGGCTTGATGGCGTAGTCGCGGCTTTCCGACTCGGTGGTGAACATGTTGTCGGCGTAGTTGGCCCAGTGCCCGGATTTCTCCCACAGGCTGCGGTCAACGACTTGCGGCGTCTTGATCTCGAGATAGCCGTTGTCGCGCTGCACTTTGCGCATGTACTGCTCGAGAACCTGGTAAAGCGTCCAGCCATTCGGGTGCCAGAACACCATGCCCGGCGCTTCTTCCTGGGTATGAAACAGGCCTAGGCGCTTGCCGATCTTGCGGTGATCGCGCTTTTCAGCTTCTTCGATACGCTGGATGTAAGCAGCCAGTTGCTTCTTGTCAGCCCACGCGGTGCCGTAAACGCGCTGCAATTGCTCGTTCTTGGCATCACCGCGCCAGTAGGCGCCGGACAGCTTGGTCAGCTTGAAGGATTTCAGGAAGCGAGTGTTCGGCACGTGCGGACCGCGGCACATGTCGACGTATTCTTCGTGATAGTACAGGCCCATGGCCTGCTCGTTCGGCATGTCCTCGACCAGACGCAGCTTGTAATCTTCGCCACGAGCCTTGAACACTTCGATCACTTCGGCACGCGGGGTGACTTTCTTGATGACGTCGTATTCGGTGTCGATCAGCTGTTGCATGCGCTGTTCGATGGCCGCCATGTCGTCCGGCGTAAAAGGACGCTCGAAGGCGATGTCGTAATAGAAGCCTTCATCAATGACCGGACCGATGACCATTTTGGCCGTCGGGTACAACTGCTTGACCGCGTGGCCAACCAGGTGGGCGCAAGAGTGGCGAATGATCTCCAGCCCCTCTTCATCCTTTGGCGTGATGATTTGCAGCGTTGCGTCGCTGTCGATGATGTCGCTGGCGTCAACCAGCTTGCCGTTCACCTTGCCGGCCAGGGTGGCCTTGGCCAGGCCTGCACCGATGGATGCGGCGACCTCGGCTACGGAAACCGGGTGATCGAATGAACGTTGACTGCCATCGGGAAGAGTAATAGTTGGCATGGCGCCTCCTCTCCTAGTGGTGACCCCTACGAAAGGTCACGTGGGTTGGGATGAGCCAGTACAAGATCCGATCCAGGCCATTCAATGACGAACGCCTGCCTTACAGCGGCAGGAGCCTTGCGGCCAACCGGAAAACCGAACCAGAGTGACTGGGATTCAAATCAGAAAATTCGTACGCTGCCGCTGCCAGGACTGAAGGTCATCCGGAGCTTGCGAACGCCCGAGCCAGGCATGCTAGCACAGATGAACGGTCACCGATGCACTCTGGTTTTACCGGGAGGCAAATCGTCCGTTTTATGCCAGAGTGCTGAACTTGATCGGCCTTAGGCCCCTCAGATAACAAGACATTGACCCACAAGGAGCATCCTCGCATGCGTCTTAACACCCTGCTTGCTGCAGTCGCCCCCCTCGTTTTGCTGCTGCCGTTGAGCGCCCACGCCGACTGGCCGAAGGGCGAGCGTGAGAAATACATGGCTCAGTGCACCCAGGCGGCCACTCCGCAAATCGGTGCCGCTGCCGCAAAGTCCCACTGCGCGTGCGGTGCCGATGCGATCAAGTCCTACCCGGCCAGCGACATTCAGGCACTGATGGACAACAAGGCCAGCCAGGAACTGCAGCAGAAAGCCCTGGGGCAAATTGCCAAATGCAAGGCCAATACCCCGGCGAAAAAATGATGGAACAGGCCTTTTCACTGCCCCCAGCACCGCTGAAAAGCATCTGATTCAGGCCTTTTCGTACGATTTATGCAGGTTTTACAGGTTTTTTTATTGTCTTTATTTTTCGCCAGAAGCCTTTTAAACCGGGGCCTCCAGCCGAAAAAGGCAGTAAAGAAAACACGACTGATTGGCAAACAGCACGTCCGGGGGGCTACCAAAGCGAACATTTCGACTATGATACCCCAGTGTGCCCAGTTGGCCTGAGCAGCACAGTACTACTGAAAATATATGTTTCTTGGAGATACACCATGTCTAATCGCCAAACCGGCACCGTTAAATGGTTCAACGATGAAAAAGGCTTCGGCTTCATCACTCCTCAAGGTGGCGGTGACGACCTGTTCGTACACTTCAAAGCTATCGAATCCGACGGTTTCAAAAGCCTGAAAGAAGGCCAGACCGTTTCCTTCGTGGCTGAGAAAGGCCAAAAGGGTATGCAAGCTGCACAAGTTCGCCCAGAGTAATTTCCCGGCGCACTAAAAAAACCCCGTCCATGTGACGGGGTTTTTTATGGGTGAAACAACCGCCCGAAAGGCTCAGCCGCAGTTGACGCGGGTGACTACCAGGTTCTGATCGGTATTCAGGTTGAGGCGATCGGAGCGGTACTCCAAAGTAATCATGTCATTCGGCTTGAGGAATCGGGCGTTCTGCGCACCGGCTTTCTTGCGCGCTTGCTCCAATAGTTCCGGCGAAGCTTTCTTGCCGAGAGCGAACTCCGCAGCCGATGCTTCACAACGACCATGTCCGGCCTCAGTCGCCACGGGATCCTTCTGCGACTCGCTGGAGGTCGTAGAGCAACCAGCCAACAGAGCAACGGCCATCAGTGCACCCAGTGACGCGAACTTCCAAGGCATTGAAGCCTCCTTATTTCAATTTTGAGCAGAGATCGTGCGACCGCCAATACGGCGTTTGGTTTCACGGTGAGTGCTATCACCCTGCCCCACAATCGGAAAAACACTGAGTGTGCCTGAGCAACGTCTGAAGCTTCACCCCGTAAAGCGTCACTGAATATTAATGACGCTCAGTAGACATCTATGTAATCGAAGGGAGGATTTGGCCAGTTGTCCTTGAGCGCGTTGAAGATCTGCATGACCCAGACTTCGTCGTTGGCCGCGACATTTCCCACGTATCCCGAGCCTTTTGCCCAAGTCTCCAGACGAAACAGCAGGCCATCGATGTCCTGGCCGCCAGTGACACCCGAAGAGATATAGGCAATGCCACCCTTGGTCACGCGCAGTTGAGTGTGTTCGTCATCACTGGCTGACGCCAGCATCCGGCGGACAGCATCAAGGGTCAGGCCGTCGGGGCTATTCAAATCGATCTGCACAGCGCAATCCTTGTTTTTTTGCGGAAACGACCAAGTGTCGCATAGCCCTGCGCTCATGCCTAAGTCGCAGTGCCAAACGCTCGGCAAAGTGGTTAACTCAAAACTCCGATCCCGCGACCGAGCCTTGCCATGACCACCGTAAGCATTACCGCCGACATCAAGGCCGCCTGGCCGCAAGGGCACAGCTCTTACAGTCCGGGCAGTCCGGAGGAATTGGCATTGATCAGCATTGACTTGCTGGTGAAGGCGCTGGGAACGCAAGGCGCGCAGTCGTTCATCGCCCAGTTGTTCGAAAAGTATCCCGATGACTTCAAAGGCACATCGGACACCGAGAGGGAGTAAAAGCCCGCAAGCTGGCACCTGCGGGCGTATCGCTTACTTCAGACGTTTCAGACGCTCGGTCAGCAGATCGAAAAAGCCTTGGGCGTCACCGTTCTCCACCCAGAAGGCGTTCTTCGGCGCCTTGAGGCCGTCATACCAGTCGACAATAGTCTGGCCGAAGGTCGGGCCTTCACGGCTGTCGACCACCACATTCACCGACCGGCCAGTGAACAGCTCAGGCTTGAGCAGATAAGCCACGACGGTGGCGTCATGCACAGGACCACCCGGAATGCCGTAGTGCTCCATATCGCCTTTGATGTACTCGTTGAGGATGTCGCCGACAATCTTGCTCGCATTGTTGTTCAGCGCCGCGATCTGCTTCAGGCGCGCATCGCTGGTCAGGATCTTGTGGGTCACATCCAGTGGCAGGTAAGTCAGTTTCACCCCGCTTTTAAGCACCACTTCCGCTGCTTGCGGGTCGGCGTACAGGTTGAACTCGGCCACCGGCGTGATGTTGCCGCCATTGAAGTGGGCGCCACCCATGATCACCACTTCCTTGATCCCCTGAACAATCTCCGGCTCCTGGATCAGCGCCAGGGCCAGGTTGGTCTGCGGGCCGAGCATCGCGATGGTGATGCTGTGCGGCTTGGCTTTTTTCAGGGTGTCGATCAGGTAGTTGACCGCATTGCCTTCGGCCAGGCCTTTTTTCGGTTCGTGCACGGTGACACCCGACAGGCCTTCCTTGCCATGGATGTTTTCGGCGTAGATCGGCGTGCGCATCAACGGTTTTGGCGCGCCGGCGTACACCGGAATCTCTTCCCGCTCTGCCCACTCACGGGCCAACCGCGCATTGCGCGAAGTCTTGTCCAGACGCACGTTGCCGGCCACGGTGGTGAACGCGCGAATGTTCAGCTCCTCCGGTGAGGCCATGGCTAACAACAGGGCGACCACGTCGTCGGCGCCCGGATCGGTGTCGATGATCAGGTCGATCTTTTCCGCCGCTTGGGCGCCGGTCGCGGTTATCACGGACAAAAGCAGCAGACTCCGAATCAATTGATGCATTTTTTGAGCATAGCGGTGCATGGCGCATTCCTTGTGCAGATGAAATCAAAAGGGGCGAACCCTGTTTAGAACGTAACTCCAGACACCAGCACGATGTTGCAGTACGGCTGGCATTCGCCCGTACGAACGATCGCTCGTGCCTGTCGGCTGAGTACTTTGAATTGCTCGTGACTGAGCAGGTCACGCCGCCCCAGCGAGCCTTCGTCATTCAGCTCGTCCAGCGTGGACAGCGCAGTCGGTTGCTTGTCGAAAATCTCCTTGGCCAGCGCGTGGCTTTCCACCTGCATCTCGCTGAGCACGACTTTCAGGGTGCTGACGAAATCCGGCACGCCATGCGTCAACGCCAGGTCGATCAGTTCGACACCCGGCGGCACCGGCAGGCCGGCATCGCCGATCACGACCATGTCGCCGTGGCCGAGGGAAGCAATCAGCCGCGACAGGGCGACATTGAGCAAAGGAGTCTTTTTCATGCGGGTTTGAATGCCTGTACGTCGGAGGTGGTGGGAATGGACGGCTGGGCACCTGCCCGGGTAACCGACAGGGCCGCAGCGACCTGCCCGAAACGAATGGCCTCGTCCTCGGTTCTGCCGGCCGCCAGTGCCGCCGAAAATCCGCCGACAAACGTATCCCCGGCGGCGGTGGTATCGACCGCCTTCACTTTGGGTGCAGGAAAATGCTGGTAACCCGTGCCGTTGACGAACAACGAGCCTTGAGCCCCCAGCGTGATGATGACCTTGCCGGCGCCCAGTGACATCAGGTGCGCAGCGGCTTTTTCAGCGGTCGCCAGCGAGTCCACCGGCAAACCGCTGAGGGCGGCGGCCTCGCTCTCGTTGGGAATCAGGTAATCGATGGCGGCAAACCAGTCTGCCGGCAGCGGGCGACTGGCCGGCGCAGGGTTGAGGATGACCGTCTTGCCCAGTTCACGTCCACGTTTCAGCGCATGGCCTACCGTGGCGTCGGGGATTTCCAATTGGCAGATGATCACGTCGGCCGCTTGCAGCACGGCGTCGAACCGGTCGATGACCGCCGGGGTCATCGAACCATTGGCGCCGGCCACGATGACAATCGCGTTCTGACTGTTGTCATCGACCACGATCAGCGCCACGCCACTGGAATCCTCCACTACGCTGACCGCCTGACAATCGATCTGCTCGGCCAGCAACGCGTGGCGCAATTGCACGCCATAGTCATCGTTGCCGACACAGCCGACCATCGACACCTGCGCACCCAGCCGTGCAGCGGCTACCGCCTGATTGGCGCCCTTGCCGCCGGACACAGTCGCGAAAGAATGGCCGATCAGCGTCTCACCGCCCCGGGGCAAGCGCGGCGCCCGAGTGACCAGGTCCATGTTCAGGCTGCCTATTACCACTACATTTGCGGACATACATCATTACTCATCAATTCGGTTTCAGCGGTATTCGGTGAACACCCCGGACAGCGGTGCAGTCGATTCGCGCAGGACAATACTCGGGGTCACGATCCGCTGATCCGTCGCCAGATCCGGGGTGGCAATTCTTCGCAACAACACTTCCGCGGCCATCTCGCCCAGTTGCAGGATCGACTGGCCCACGGTCGTCAGCGCTGGATACACGTAACGACTCATCTGGATATCGTCGAAGCCGATCACCGACAGCTCGGCGGGCACGCGCACGTTACGTTCCGCCGCCGCTCGCAACACGCCAATGCCGATCATGTCGTTACCGGCAAAGATCGCGCTCGGCGGGTTGTGCTCAAGCAGAACCGAAGCCGCGTTGTAACCGCCGGTGCTGGTGAAGTCGCTTTCCAGCATGCGCGACGGGGCCACTTCAACACCCGCCTCTTTCAGCGCTCGAGCAAAACCGGCCTGACGCATTTGCGCGACGCTGGTACTCGTCGGACCACCGATCGTGGCGATATCGCGATGACCGAGCTCAAGCAAATGCCGCGTCGCGAGGTACGCGCCATATTCGTGATCGATGCGCACCAGGTCGGCGTCCACGCCTTCGAGTCCACGGTCGACGATCACCATCGGCGTCTTTACGCCCGCCAGTCCTTGCGCCAGACCACTGTCGCCACCCGCAGAGGCGACGATCAAGCCGTCGATGCGCTTTTCCAACAGGACCCGCAGGTAGCTGCGCTGCTTGTCCGGGTTGTCGTCGGAGTTGCAGAGAATCACGCAGTAGCCGTTACGCTCGCAATAATCCTCGATCCCGCGCGCCAGTTCGGCGAAGTACGGGTTGAGGCTGTTGGGCACCAGCAAACCAATGGTGGCGGTGGTTTTCGCTTTCAGCGAACGGGCCACCGCGCTCGGCACATAGTCGAGACTCTTGATGGCCGCCTCGACCTTGAGCCGCACTTCTTCGCTCACCGGTCGGGTCTTGTTTACTACGTGGGACACGGTCGTGTAGGAAATTCCTGCAAGTGCCGCCACATCCTTGATCGTTGCCATTTATCAGCCCCGTCGGCTTGCGCGTTGACTGCGATAGGTGTCGAGCACCACGGCGATCACGATCACCGCACCGGTGATGATGCGCTTGGTCGGCTCGGTCGCGCCAATCTGCGCCAGACCGGCCGCCAGGACGGAGATGATCAACACACCGAAAAAGGTGCTGATCACCGAACCACGTCCGCCCATCAGGCTGGTGCCGCCGATCACCACGGCAGCGATGACTTGCAGCTCAAGGCCGGAACCAGCGTTCGGGTCGGCCGCTTCCAGCCGGGAAATCTGGAACAGCGCCGCAATGCCGGCGAGCAGCCCCATCAGGCTGAACACCAGAATTTTGTAGGGCTTGGGATTGATCCCCGCCAGACGCACCGCTTCTTCGTTGGTGCCAATGCCGATCAGATAGCGGCCGAACACGGTACGGGTCAGAACGGCCTGGGCAACGAAAATGACCAGCAAGGCGATGATGAACGACGGCGAAATGCCGAAGGCGATCGGGTTCGACAGCCAGGCGAAGGAATCACCGATATAGGCCGTGCGCGAACCGGTCATCTGATAAGCCAGGCCACGGGCCATTTCCAGAACACCGAGCGACACAATGAATGACGGAATTCGCCACGCCACGGTAATCGAGCCGGTCACCGTGCCGGCCAACGCCGCGACGGCCATCCCCAACAAGGCAGCCGGCAATACGCTCCAGCCCCAGCCAAGAATCGCCACGCTGACGGTAGATGCCGCGAGCGCCAGTACCGAGCCTACCGACAGGTCGATCCCGCCGATGATCAGGACGAACGTCATGCCCACCGCCAGAACCATCAGGTCGGGAATCTGGTTGGCCAGGGTGCTGAAGGTGTTGTACGACAGGAAATGGCTGCTCATGACCGAGAACAGCGCAATCATTGCCAGCAACGCGCCGGCCAGGCCCAGGTAAGTGCCGAGGCCGTAGAAGTTGCCACTGGATTTGCCGGCGGAAGATGCAGTTTTCATGGGAGATCCCTAGGCGCTGCTTCGTTGAGCAACGCATCACGTTTCTGGTAGCCGGCGAACGCGGCGGCAAGCAAGTCATCCTGGGTCCAGCTGTCGCGCTCGAACGTGTCGATCAGGCGCCCCGCCGACAACACTCCGATGCGGTCGCAGATCAGCATCAGCTCGCGCAAATCGCTGGACACCACGACCAGCGCCTTGCCCTGCCGAGTCAGTTCGCCGAGCAGGGCATAAATATCGAACTTGGCGCCGACATCGATACCGCGAGTCGGCTCGTCGAACAGCAGCACCGAACAGTCGCGCTCGAGCCAGCGACCGATCACCACCTTTTGCTGATTACCGCCGGACAGCTCGGACACCAGTTGCGTCGGGCTGGAACTGCGGATGCGCATGGCGTCGATCTGCCGCTGCGCGAGCTTCGTTTCATCGCCGTTGTTGACGAACCCGCCGCTGGAAATCTCCGGCATGTTGCCCAAAGCGATGTTGGCGCTGATCGACTGGCTCAGCAGCAGGCCTTCGCCCTTGCGATCCTCGGTGATCAAGGCGATGCCGTTGCGCACTGCATCGACTGGCGAGCGAATGCTCACCACCTGGGCCGGAGATCCGAGCGCCACCGTGCCGCTGTCCGCGACATCGGCGCCGAAGATCAGCCGCAAAAGCTCGGTGCGCCCTGCTCCGATCAGCCCCGAAATGCCGAAAATCTCACCGGCGCGAACCTCAAAGGACACGTCACGCACCTTGTCGGAGCGGGTCAGACCTTTGACCGTCAGGGCCGGCGCGCCGATGTTGCGAGCCCCCAGATCGATATGCTCGCCCAGCTCGCGACCGACCATCAGGGTGACCAGTTGCTCGCTGTTGTAATTTGCCATCGGCTCGACACAGACCAGGTTTCCGTCGCGCAACACGGCAATGCGCTGTGCTACCCGGGCCAGCTCTTCGAGGCGATGCGAGATGTAGATGATCGAGACGCCGCGCGCCTGCAGCCGAGTGATCTGCTCAAAGAGCATCTCGACTTCGCGTGCGGTCAGCATCGCGGTGGGTTCGTCGAGGATCAGCACGTGACAATCGCCGATCAGGTTACGGGCGATCTCGACCATTTGCTGGTGACCGATGCCCAGCTCGCCGACCAGTGTGTCCGGGTCGATGGCATCGAGGCCGACTTGAGCCATGGCTTCGATGGCGGCCTTGCGCAGCTGCTTGCGACTGATCCAGCCACCGTTACTTGGCAGGTTGTCGAGGAACAGGTTCTCCGCCACCGAAAGCGTCGGCAGCAGATTGAGCTCTTGCATGACCATGCGCACACCCAGCTCTTCAGCCTGCGTGCGACTGCCGGGGCGATAGTCCTTGCCCTGGAACTGCATCTGGCCGGTGGTAGGTGTGACCAGCCCGCCGATGATCTTCGACAGGGTGCTTTTGCCGGCACCGTTCTCACCGGTCAGCGCCAGCACTTCACCGCGCATCAACGTCAGGTCGATGCCGGTCAGAACCGGTTGCGCATAGGTCTTGCCGATACCGCTGACCGAGAGGACAGCGTTCGGAGCGGAAACTGACATAAAAATCTCCATGCGCTCGCCCGGACGGACGAGCGCCGTTGTGTCGCCAGAGGACTTATTTGGTGACCAGCTCGACTGGTGTCTCAATCACACCATTCGCACCACTGTCGACTTTCTCGCCCTTGATGATTTTCAGCGCAGTCTCGATGCCAAATACCGCTTGCTTCGCAGCGTACTGGTCGGCAGTCGCCAGAACGCGGCCGTCCTTCAGCATGGGCTTGATGGCATTGATGTTGTCGTAACCGACAACCTGCACCTGACCGGCCTTGCCGGCAGCGCGCACGGCGGAAACGGCACCCACGGCCATGCTGTCGTTACCGGCCAGCAGCGCCTTGACGTCCGGGTACTCGCTGAGAATCGAAGCGGCCACCTTGTTGCCCTTGTCGATTTCCCAATCGCCGGACTGCAGGGAAACAACCTTGATCTGCGCAGCCTCCATCGCATCCTTGAAGCCAGCGGTACGCTGCTGGGCGTTGGTCGTCGTGGAGACGCCTTCAATGATGCCGACTTCGTCACCGGCCTTCAGTTGCTTGGCCAGGTACTCGCCCACCAGACGCGCGCCCTTGCGGTTGTCCGGGCCTACGAACGGAACGCTGATGTTCTTGCTTTTGATCACAGCCGGATCGAGCTGGTTGTCGATGTTGATCACAGTGATACCGGCATCGACGGCTTTCTTGATCACCGGCACCATCGCCTTGGAATCAGACGGTGCGATGACCAGCGCGTTGACCTTTGCCAGAATCATCTGCTCGACGATGCGCGTCTGCCCCGCCGTGTCGGTTTCGTCCTTGATGCCGTTGGAGATCAGGTCGAAATCGGCGGAGTGTTCTTTCTGGTAGGCCTTGGCGCCGTCTTCCATGGTCAGGAAGAATTCGTTGGCCAGGGATTTCATGACCAGGGCGACTTTGGGTTTTTCAGGGGATTCGGCGAAAGCCGAAGAGACAGGCAGTGCGGCGGATGCGGCAGCCAGCATGGCGACAGCAAGAAGACGTCCAGCGAATGGCAGCTTCATGGGTTCACTCCGATCTTATGATTATTGTGAGCAACGCTTGCGCTGGCGTAAGCTCGCTGCACCCCACGACAATTCAATCCATCGCGAAGGCCGCGCAAACGTTTGCGTAGACCGAACTATGCGAATCACGCCGACATTTGTCAACAATCAGAAATCGGTATCTCATCGCAGGGCGAATCCACGGATTCGCCCTTGAGTGTTCAAGCCGTAGTGTTGACCACATTACCGGCAGAAGAACCCTTCGACATTTCCTTGACCAGTGCAGCCGAGACTTCCAGCAGGGCACCGCTGGTTTGAGCGATCTGCCCCTGGATGGACATCACCGCTTGCGACTTGGCTTCGGGGGTTGGATAACTCGCAGCCTGCGCGGCGGCCAGTTGTTGCTGCTGCTCCTGAAGCTGCTTCTGCAGTTCCTGCATCCGTTTGAGCAGCGTCTTGATAGTGATGCTCAGATTGTCACCGCCTTGAGCCTCGCTCGCGCTTGCTTCCTGGGCAGGACCACCGGTTCTGACCTGATTGGTTTCAACCTTCTCGGTACCCAGTGCCTCGGCTGACGCATCGGCTTCAGCTTCACTCATTGCATTGATCGTCGCAGCAGTTTTACCGCCGATCGTGACCGAACCGGGATTTGAAAAACCGATAGTCAATGACATTTGAACTCCTGAAAAATTGAATCCCTGTCAAGGCGCATCGGCCAGCGCGCCGTTTTCTTTAGCAGAGATCTGGAAAGCAGCCAGTTCAGTCTGAGGACGAGGCTCGTAGTCCTTTTCGGTGAGCCGAACGAGAAAACATCCCGCGTTCGGAAACCCGGATGAGCTAGGCAAGCTCACAACCACTCTTCAAATAAATCTTGATTCAAATCATAAGGTTAAACATTTCTCTCAAGCACAGTACGACTGGTACAGATCCTGCTCCCTCCCTGCACCCCTGGCATTCAGATCGGCCCGGGGCGCATCTAGATGAACCTGCATCAGCACCGTCTCACTACTAGAGAGAAAAATAATGACATCTGCTTTGAAGAGTTTCGTTCCGGGCGCTTTGGCCCTCCTCCTGCTCCTGCCAACTGCCCTCCAGGCAAAAGAAGCTGAAACCCAGGCCAAGCTGGCCAATGTAGTGGTCTTGGCCACCGGCGGCACCATTGCCGGCGCGGGCGCCAGCGCTGCCAACAGCGCGACTTATCAGGCCGCGAAAGTGGGCATCGAACAATTGATCGCCGGCATTCCCGAACTGAGCACGCTGGCCAATGTGCGTGGCGAACAGGTCATGCAAATCGCCTCGGAAAGCATCACCAACGAAAACCTCCTGCAACTGGGACGTCGCGTTTCCGAACTGGCCGACAGCAAAGACGTCGATGGCATCGTCATCACCCACGGCACCGATACCCTGGAAGAGACCGCGTACTTCCTGAACCTGGTGGAAAAAACCGACAAGCCGATCATCGTCGTCGGCTCCATGCGCCCGGGCACCGCCATGTCGGCGGACGGCATGCTAAACCTGTACAACGCCGTGGCCGTCGCCAGCAGCAAAGAAGCGCGCGGCAAAGGCGTACTGGTGACCCTGAACGATGAAATCCAGTCAGGTCGCGATGTCAGTAAGATGATCAACATCAAAACCGAAGCGTTCAAAAGCGCCTGGGGTCCGCTCGGCATGGTGGTAGAAGGCAAATCCTACTGGTTCCGCCTGCCAGCCAAGCGCCACACCATGGATTCGGAATTCGACATCAAAAACATCAAGAGCCTTCCTGATGTAGAAATCGCCTATTCCTACGGCAATGTCAGCGACACAGCCTACAAGGCCCTCGCCCAGTCCGGCGCCAAGGCGATCATCCATGCCGGTACCGGCAACGGCTCGGTTTCCTCGCGCGTGGTTCCGACCCTGCAGGCGCTGCGCAAGGACGGCGTGCAGATCATTCGCTCGTCTCACGTCAATGCCGGTGGTTTCGTCCTGCGCAACGCCGAACAGCCTGACGACAAATACGACTGGGTGGTTGCTCACGACCTGAACCCACAGAAAGCCCGCATCCTGGCCATGGTCGCGCTGACCAAGACCAACGACAGCAAAGAGCTGCAACGGATGTTCTGGGAATACTGATTCATCCTCGCCTGATCCTTTCCTGATCGGGCACTGACTTCACCCTTCGTCAACTTGACGGAGGGTGAAGCTTGCGCCTCCTCCAAAGATAAATTTCACCTGAGTGACATCAAACCCGGAAAACCGCTGTCAGAGGATTTTCTTGAATTTTAAGCAGTTGCGAAAATGCCTACAGTTAAATACTGTATGCACGTACAGCTTAATAAGGATAACCTCGTGGCCACTTCCCCTGATGCTCCTGACGCTTACGAACGCATGGGCATGCGCGTTCAAAAAATCATCAATTCCCCCACCGCACAAAAAGCCAAAGCCGCACTGATCTTCCGCCTTCCGGACGAGCCGGTGGATGACTGGGAGCGCTTGCTGGAAGAGATCGACGAGAACGACAACGTCACCCTCGCCTACCGCGACGATGGCGGTGTACAGATTTTCTGGGTTGTGCCGAAGGAAGATTGATTCAATGATTCTGCGTTTTGCTGCTGTGCTGTTGCTGTTCATTTCCCTGGGTGCGCAAGCTGGCGCGCCGCGTACGTTCACCGAAGCCAAGAAGGTCGCCTGGAAGCTGTACGCACCACAATCCACCGAGTTCTATTGCGGGTGCAAATACACCGGCAACAAGGTCGATCTTGCCGCCTGCGGCTACGTCCCGCGCAAGAACGCCAAGCGAGCGTCCCGCATCGAATGGGAGCACATTGTTCCGGCCTGGCAGTTCGGCCATCAGCGTCAATGCTGGCAGGAAGGCGGCCGCAAGAATTGCACCCGCTACGACCCGAGCTATCAGAAAGCCGAAGCCGACCTGCACAACCTGGTGCCGAGCATCGGCGAGGTGAATGGCGACCGCAGCAATTTCAGCTACGGCTGGCTGCCGGTCGAAAAAGGTCAGTACGGCTCCTGCCTGACTCAGGTCGACTTCAAGGCGAAGAAGGTCATGCCCCGCCCTTCGATCCGCGGCATGATCGCCCGCACCTACTTTTACATGAGCAAACAATACGGCTTGCGCTTGTCGAAGCAGGATCGACAACTGTACGAAGCCTGGGACAAGACTTACCCGGTGCAAGACTGGGAGCGCCAGCGTAATCAGAGCGTGGCGTGTGTGATGGGGCGCGGCAACGAATTTGTCGGCCCGGTGAACCTGAAAGCCTGCGGTTGATTGTCTGATCAAAAGAAAAGGCCTTGAGCGATAAACTCAAGGCCTTTTTTGTGCTCAACCGCCGGATTTGTTGTGACGCCAGTAGCCCATCAGATTGAGTGACTCGCGCGGAATGCCGCGCTCCTTGATGAGGTATTTGCGCAGGCTCATGACCGCAACGGATTCTCCGGCGATCCAACCATAGAAACACTCGCTGGCCGTATCGGCGATCTCCCACAGAATCTCTTCTTCGATGTCGACATCCGCCAGCTCGACCGCTTGCCCAACCGGCGATGCATCGACAGGCAACGTCGCCTGCTGCACGGCTTCCACCATCAACGTGCCGGCAGTTGCGTGATCGCGGATCAGCCATTGCACCGAAAGTCCGGGCCAGTCAGGAACCGCCAACATATCCTCACGACTGTCGACTTCAAAAAACGCCTGGGCCTGCGGCGGTTCAGTAAGTGTCGCCAGTTCTTCCAGGATCCCCATGGCGGCCGGCAACGCTGTGGCGTCGGCGACCAACAGAAGTTGCTTGAGCGTTTGCGGTGGCTTCCATTCAAATCCCCCCGCCTCTTGTGCCGAGAATCGGCTGTCGGGCGCCAGAATCTGCATCGACTCGCCAGGTTGCGCTCGCAACGCCCAACGGGAGGCCGGGCCGGTTTCGCCGTGCAGGACGAAATCGATATCGACTTCACCCGACTCGGCACGCAAATGACGGATGGTGTAAGTGCGCATCGCCGGGCGACGATCAACCAGCATCGAGCGGAAACGGGCGTACCACCCTTCGCCCTGAGAAAGCTTGGCGGGTGAACCGTCGGCTGCCGGGAAAAACAGCTTCACTCGCTGATCCGGCGCCCAGGTCGCCATCTCGGTGACCGTGGGGCTTGCGAGCGTGATCCGCATGAGATGCGGGCTCAATTGCTGCTTGTGACGCAAAACGACGTCGAACAACTTGTAAGGATTGGCGGAGGCCATGCGGAGCTCCTTCTGGGTATCTTCAGTGACTCCTTGAAAAACGAATCACGGGGGACACCCTTTAGTCAGCTCCGTCGAAAGGCCCCTTATTGCGTCGCCGTGCGCTCGATCACCAGCGTTTCGATGTTCTGCTTCTTCGCCTTGATCAATGCGGCGTTCACATCTGCCTGGCGCGCCTCGGCGTCAGCCTTCGAATTGAAAGGGCCGAGCAGGATCCGGGTCTTGCCGCTGGCGTCCTTGATGACACTGGCCACAAAGCCATGCTCTATCAGCCAGCCGCTGAGGTCGCTGACGGCCTGAGGGGTTTCACCGCGCACTTCGAGATCCCACTGCGGGCCCACCGCAGCAGGCGCCGCTACCACCGCCGGTTTCGGCTTTTGCGCATCCACACTCTTGCCTTCGCCACATCCTGCCAATGCCAGTGCCGCGACTACCCAGACCAATTTGCGCACAACGCTTCCCTCTGAATTCTCAAAGCGGCGATCTTAACATTCGAGAATACTTTCCGAGCCCCGCAAATTGCGGCATAAAACTACGAGATTGATGCCGACGGCCCCTGTATAGTTACGCGCTGGGAATTAATGCCGCTGCTGCGCGTCAGAAAGAGGCACCCAAACTGTAAGACTTCGCACTAATCTATACGTACCACCGACCTCTGCACTGTCTGAATCAGGTGCCCTACAAAGCAATCAAGGAGAAGACCATGCTGATACTCACCCGCAAAGTCGGTGAAAGCATAAACATTGGTGATGACATCACGATCACCATTCTCGGCGTCAGCGGCCAGCAAGTTCGAATCGGCATCAATGCTCCGAAGAACGTTGCAGTGCACCGGGAAGAGATCTACCAGCGCATCCAGGCTGGCCTGACCGCACCGGACAAGCCACAAACGCCCTGAGCCCTAAGCAGTCAGTAGCCAGTTCGTTTGCCTGCGCGCAATGACTGGCTAAAGATTCAAGCGCCGTATTGCCATCCCCCACCTCCCTGGTGACGGCGCGTGCCACGCCACTTCCTGCCTCAACCCTTCTCGCAACCGATACTAACCGTCATTCAACGAGCTGGCTGTCGGACATTTCCGAATAGCGGCTGGGAATCTCGCCCGACTAGCCGAATGTAACGCCACGCGCCATTCCGGTGGCCGCCACGACCATCAATACCAACAGAAGCGCTTCGGCATGACTGATCCGCGCGAACATCTTTGCACGCCCCGTGTCAGGGACAGCGCCGCGCGCCTTGGACACGCGCCATTTGATCAGGGTGATCATCGGCATGAGTTCCAGAAGCAGAATCAGCACGAACAGCGTCATCTTCAGATGAAACAGTGGCTGATGCAGGTAATAGTCGGTTCCCTTCTCATAACCTGCGAAGGCGCGCATGCCGCCGGTGACGAGCAACACCAACGCCGAAAGCCCCCAAAGATTGTCGGCTAGCAACACTCGCCCGACATCACCGGAGCCGGACGCCAAACGACTGAAGGCCGTCCCACGCGTCAACACCGCCCAGAAGCCCATGGCAAAAGCCAGTAAATGAATCGCTGCAAGAAACCAATGAACCAGCATCGATGAACTCCTGTCCGGCAGAGCTGAAATCAGCCTGACAGTAGTAGTCGAAAAAATATGGACTTGCCTGTCACCGCTCCCGGAAAACAGGAACGGGCGAGACGAGAGGCTGGGCAGAGGTGCGGGAAAGGCAAATCGCGGGCAAAAAAAATCCCAAGCAGCTGATGGAAGCTTGGGATTTAAAAATGCATAAACCGTGGTGGTGAACGCGGGGCGGATATTACTGATTTTTCCAGTATGTAACAACGTATTTTTGATAACCGGATGGTTAATAAAATCCGTAACCCCTTAAATATCCACACTATTTAAAAGGTCGCTCGCGACGGTCGGCGACGAATGGATCAAAATCAATCACGATCAATACGCGCTTGGCTCAAGAATTTTACAAAAATGAGCTCGGGATCCCCCGGATCCAGATTCTCTACCATTCCGCTGTGCTGATATCCAAGATTTGTAAGCAGCTGTCGCATCGGCGAGTTGGACGTATTGGTCGACGTGAAGATCTTTTCTGCACAAGCATGCTGCTCCAGACCGCTCACGATCTGCCGCCCCACGCCGGAACGCCTGTTCGCACTGGAGACGATCACGAGAGGTATGAACCACTCTCCAAGAAAGCTTCGATCCAGACATCCGTAGCCGACGGGAGCGCCAGGATCGTCCGCCTCGCAGACAACCCAGCACTCCTGCGCCCGTACAGCCCTCGCGATGTACTCGCGACGGCAGCTATCTTTTTCAGCGACAGGATCAATCTTCAACAGGCTTTCGATATCGCCTGGACCGGCGCGCCTGAATTGGCGACTCATGAATACACCTCTGCAAATGTGCCGGAGTGTAGCTGCGGTCGACCAAACCGAAATTTTGCAAAGGCTCTGAAATCGCAGACAACAAAAAAGGGCTCACCTTTCGGTGAGCCCTTCCAGACCGCCCAGCAGAGCGGATTTTGTTTGGTAGGCGCGATTGGACTCGAACCAACGACCCCCACCATGTCAAGGTGGTGCTCTAACCAACTGAGCTACGTGCCTGCTGTGAGGCGGCATTCTACGGAATTCCGAAGGGGTGTCAACACCTTTTTTTCACCTAACCCTATGAATATGCAAAATATTTAATTTCGACCCGCCGCAAGAAGATTTCCCGGTGGCTGGCGGAGGTTTTTCAACTGGGGTAGGATCGCTGCACTCGTAAAATATATTAAACAGAGGCTGCAGGATGGCGAACACCCCTTACCCAGAGTCTTATTACGCTGCGTCGGCCAACGCCGTGCCACCACGCCCTGCCCTGCAGGATGACGTGGAGACGGATGTCTGTGTGATCGGCGCTGGTTATACGGGACTTTCCTCGGCCCTGTTCCTGCTCGAGAACGGTTTTCGCGTGACCGTGCTGGAAGCCGCCAAGGTCGGCTTCGGCGCTTCGGGGCGCAATGGCGGACAAATCGTCAACAGCTACAGCCGTGACATCGATGTGATCGAACGCAGCGTCGGCCCGAAACAGGCACAACTGCTCGGGCAGATGGCGTTCGAGGGCGGCCGGATCATTCGTGAACGCGTCAGCAAGTACAACATCCAGTGCGACCTGAAAGACGGTGGCGTATTCGCCGCCCTCACCGCCAAGCAAATGGGCCACCTCGAATCGCAGAAGCGCCTGTGGGAACGCTTCGGCCATACCCGACTGGAACTGCTCGATCAGCGGCGCATCCGCGAAGTGGTGGCTTGCGATCAATACGTCGGCGGCATGCTCGACATGAGCGGTGGCCATATCCACCCGCTTAACCTGGCATTGGGCGAAGCTGCTGCCGTGGAATCCCTGGGTGGCACCATCTATGAACAGTCGCCGGCCGTGCGCATCGAACGCGGCGCCAATCCGGTTGTGCACACGCCGCAGGGCAAGGTCAGATCCAAATTCATCATCGTTGCCGGCAACGCCTACCTCGGCAATCTGGTGCCGGAACTGGCGGCCAAATCGATGCCGTGCGGCACTCAGGTCATCACCACCGAGCCATTGGGCGATGAGCTGGCGAAATCCCTTCTGCCGCAGGACTACTGCGTCGAAGACTGCAACTACCTGCTCGACTACTACCGCCTCACGGGCGACAAACGCCTGATCTTCGGCGGCGGCGTGGTGTATGGCGCGCGGGATCCGGCGAACATCGAGGCGATCATCCGCCCGAAAATGCTCAAGGCCTTCCCGCAACTCAAGGACGTGAAGATCGACTACGCCTGGACCGGAAACTTCCTGCTGACCCTGTCGCGTCTGCCTCAGGTTGGGCGCCTGGGCGATAACATCTATTACTCCCAGGGCTGCAGCGGCCACGGCGTGACCTACACGCATCTGGCCGGCAAGGTATTGGCCGAGGCGCTGCGCGGGCAAGCCGAGCGCTTCGATGCGTTTGCCGACTTGCCGCACTACCCGTTCCCCGGCGGGCAACTGCTGCGCACACCGTTTGCCGCGCTGGGCGCGTGGTACTACGGACTGCGCGACAAGCTCGGTTTCTGACGAGCCAAAAAAAGGGCCGCTGAATAGCGGCCCTTTTTACATTCAGCTCAAATCACAACTGATCCCGCGCAATCCCGCTGCGAATCCGCAGGATATCCGCGAGCACCGCCAAAGCGATTTCCGACGGCGTCTTGCTGCCGAGGTTAAGACCGATCGGCGCATGAATCCGCGCCAGTTCGCTTTCCCCCAGACCGCCAATCCGGCGCAATCGCTCGAAGCGCTTCTGCGACGTCTGCTGCGAACCCATTACGCCAATGTAGAACGCTTCGGTACGCACCGCTTCCATCATCGCCAGATCGTCGATACGCGGATCGTGGGTCAACGCCACCACCGCCGTATCCCGGTGACAACCACCATCGGCGATAAACACCGACGGCAATTGCCGGCGGATCTCCACGCCATTGAGCACCGCGCCTTCCAGCACCTCATGACGTGGGTCGCAGAGAATCACTTCGAAGCCGAGACCCACCGCGAACTCCGCACACGCCTGCGCCACGCTGGAATACCCCGCCAGCAGCAAGCGCTGAGCGGCGCCGATGCGGATCCGTACCCGGTCGATTTCACGCTCGATCCGCGCACCCTGTTCGCGATCGGCAAACAGGCTACGCGCGCCCGTGGTCAGATCGACCTCGCGAATCAACCGGCGCCGCCCCAGCAACGCCGATTCGAGTTCACGCAGGTGCGCCTGCACATCGCAGCCGGCGTCAAATTTCTCTACCAGCACGTCGAGAATGCCGCCGCACGGCAGGCTGACCCGCGAGCGCGGATCGTCACCTTCGCCATAACGCACGACATTGATCGCATCGAGAAACGCACCTTCGGCGACGCGTTCGAGAAAGTCTTCCTCGACGCAACCACCGGACAGCGACCCGATCCACTGTCCGCCGTCGTTCACCGCCAGCAGTGAACCCGGCGCGCGCGGCGCCGAGCCGTAGGTGGTCAGCACGGTGCAAAGCCAGATGCGCTGCCCCGCCGTCGACCACTCCAGCGCCCGACGCACAACCTGCAGATCGAGATGCTGCATGATCAGTGCGCCTTGTGCTCGATGGACGGGGCGTCAGCCTGAAGCTTCTGCACATCGCTGACCGCCAGCTCGGCCGACTGACCACCCCAACCCTGACGCAGGTAGTTCAGCAGATCGGTCAGTTGATCAGCACTCAGCTTGTCGGCGAAACCCGGCATCGGCTGCATGTGTTCGAATCCGGCGAATTTCTGTTCGCCGATACCATCCTCGATCACTCGCAACAGGTTGCGCGGGTCTTCCAGACGCAGCGTGGTGTTGCCGCGCATGGCCACCGCGATGTGCGGCTTACCCTCGCCACCGGCCGCGTGACAGCCGGCGCAGACGTTCAAGTATTCCTGACGACCGCGTTGAGCGCTGGCACTGAGTTTTTCCACCGGCACGTCGGTCAGCTCTTTCGCCGCCGGAGGCTTGTCGCCCAGCAGGAACATCGCCATCGCCGCCAGATCCGGATCATTCAGGCCCTGAGTGCTGTTGTGGAACACCGGGAACATCTCGTTGAACATCGTGCCCTGGGCGCTCATGCCGTGCTTGAGGAACGTGCTCAGGTCCTGATGGTTCCAGCCGCGGGCCGCCAGATCAGTGGCCAGCAGGCTCGGTGCCAGATAGCCGTTGAGGATGCCGCCGGTCAGGCGCTTGTCCAGTTGCATCGCGCCCGGCAGGCCGCGTGGCGTATGGCATTCGCCGCAATGGCCGAGCACTTCGACCATGTACTGGCCGCGTTTCCAGGCGTCGCTTTTGCCTTCGGCAGATTCGAGCTTCAAGGCTTTGCCGTACATCATGTTCCAGCCGATCAGGCCCGGACGCACGTTGAACGGAAAGCTAAGGCTGGTCACCGGTGCGGCACGCTCGATTGGCTCGATGGTTTTCAGATACGCGTGAATCGCATCCGAATCCGCACGCGGCATCAAGTGATACGAGGTGTACGGCATCGCCGGATAGAGGTTCGCGCCGTCACGGCGCTTGCCTTCAGTCAGCGCAGCGAAAAACTCGTCGTCGTTGTACAAACCGATGCCGTGCTCTTTGCTTGGAGTGATGTTGGTGCCGTAGATCGTGCCGAACGGCGACACGATCGGCAGGCCGCCAGCAAATGGCGCGCCGCCGGGCGCCGTGTGGCACGCCATGCAGTCGGCCGCGCGGGCGAGGTATTCGCCGCGCTTGACCTGATCATCCGCGTGCACCGCCAACACAGGCACAGCCAGCCCGACCGCCAGGGTCAGGCGGGTCAGTAATTGCTTCATGCTTAACCCTCCTTGACCAGGCCGAGATCGGTCAGCACGTTGCGGGTGGCGTTGTAGTAACGCACGTACCCGGTGCAACGGCAGACGTGATGGCCGAGGCTGTCCTCGATGACTTGTTCCAGTTTGCTTTTGACGATTGGCTGGCGTTGCAGCTTTTCCACCAGCACGGTCGCGGCGTTGACGAAGCCCGGCGCGCAATAGCTGCACTGGAAGGCGAATTCGTCGACGAAACGCTGCTGGATCGGGTTCAGTTCGGTGACTTGGCCCTGCTCGTCGCGCTTGGCGTGACCTTCGATGGTGCGGACTTTCTTGCCCTCAAAGTAATGCGCGCCAGTGATGCAGGTGCGCACTTCTTCGCTGGTGCCGTCCGGGTTGTCGACGATCACCACGCAGGCGTGGCAGATGCCCTGGCCGCAGCCCAGGCGCGAACCGGTGAGGTTCTTGTATTCGTGCAGGTAATCGATCATCGGTAGGTCATCAGGGATGTCCACCGGGCCGACGGATTGACCGTTGAGGGTCAGTTGAAGCGGACGGTTAGCCATTGAGGGCCTCCTTGATGCGCGCAGCAGTGATTGGCAGATCGCGAACACGTTTACCGATGGCGTGGGCCACGGCGTTACCGATGGCACCGACCACCGGGATCATCACCACTTCGGCGATGCCTTTGGACGGGTCACTTGGGGACAGCGGCGGCAGGATTTCCGACGTCTGTTTCCAAACAGCCACGTGGCGCGCCATCGGCAGGCGATAACGGTTGAAGTTCCAGTCACCCTCCCCCGGCCCGCCTTCGTACAGCGGCATCTCTTCCATCAAGGCGTGACCGATGCCCATGGCGATTCCGCCTTCGAGCTGGCCACGAACCAGTTCTTCGACCAGCACCCGGCCGCATTCCAGCCACGAGTGATGGTTGAGCACTTCGACTTCTGCCGAACCTTTGTTGACCTTCAACTCGACCAGCGTTGCGACTGGGCTGTAGTAGGTCACGGCGGCGTTGTTCAACTGAACCACCGGGTAGGCGATGTTCTGCCGATCCAGCAGGTGGAAACCGGCACTGGTCATCTGCGCCTTCTTCGCCTTAGGGGCGCCGTCACCGTACTTCACCGCCAGACCGTCAAGCGGCAGACGCTCGCGCACGCCGTCGATGCTGTATTCGGCTTCGGCCCAGCTCCAGCGGTTAAAACCGTGAACCGTGGCGCCGGTGACCAGACCGCGCTCGTGAGCACGCTTGGCCAGCTCTTCGAAGGTCAGCGGCTGCATGCCGTTGGCGGTCAGTTTGCCGTCGACCCAGTGCGCATCTTCGCGACGCACCACGTAAGGGTTGGCCTGGCCGCCGTACGGGCCCTGACGCCAGATCTCCAGCGCCGCCGGCCACAGACCGTGGTTGAACAGCACGCGCGCCGCTTCACGGGTGGCGTGGCTGAAGTAGTAGGCGGAGTTGGTCGCGGACGAGGCCGATGCCAGCTTGCCGACCCAGCGCGGATTGCGCAGGAAGTTGTCCTGCTCGGCCTGACTCATGATGTAAGGGTTGCCGGCGGTGACCAACTGCATTTCATCCCACTCGGTTTCACCGGTCTTCACATCGTGAGCCGCGCTGCCGAGGAAATCAGCCACCACCAACGCTTGCGAGGTGGACATGCCGGTGCCGATCTCGATGCCGATGTGACGCAGGGAAATGCGCCCGTCAGCGGTGAACTCGATGCTGGCCATCGGCGCTTCGGAACCGGTGCCGAAGTCTTTCTGGCAAATGGCGAAACCTACGCCGTACCAGTTGTCCGGGTCTGCCGCTTCGCGCTGCTTTTTGATCGCGTCGCGGTTTTTCCAGACTTCGTGCAGCGAAGCCTTGTCGAGAATCTCGTGCAGGCGCAACGCACCGGCCGGGATCGCGCCCTGAGTGTTTTTCATTCCCGAGCGCAGCGCGTTCTTGCGGCGCAGATCAATGGCGTCGACACCAAGGCGATCGGCGATTTCGTCGACCATCATTTCGGTGGAGGCCATGCTCTGCAGCGTGCCGTAGCCGCGCATCGAACCCGCTTCAACGGCGCGGGAATGGTAAGCGGTGACCTGCAGGTCGTTCTGCGGCATGTAGTAGATCGACTGTGCCGCAGTAGCGCCAACGGCGGCCACCGACGGGCTGTAGTTGATCCGGCCACCACCGTCGACACTCATCTCGGCACGGAAAATCTTGAAGCTGTGATCGGTCTTGTCCACTGCCAATTGGTAGCGGATGTCGAACGGGTGACGCTTGATGCCGCTCTGGAACTGCTCGTAGCGGTCGTTGGCCAGGCGAATCGGCACACCTGCGCCGTACAACGCCGCCAGGGCCGCGTAGTAGACGAAAATATTGTGGTCTTTGGAGCCGTAACCGACGGTGTAGCCCGGGTGCATGTTCAGGTTCGCCAGGCCGAAACGCGACGGCCCGATCATCTTCGCGGTCTCGGTGGCGGTTTCCAGCGGACATTGGGTAGCGACGACGAAATGCAGGGTCTTGGTCGCCGAGTCGTACCAGCCGTTGCCGTTGTCCGGCTCCATCGCGGCCGGTTCGATCGACGGGGTTTTGTAGCGTTCGTCGAACACCAGCCAGTTGTCCGGCGGGGTGTCGATCTCTTTTTTCATGCGATCGGCGTAGAACAGGCCGCGCTCGGTCAGGTTGCCGTGCAGGTTCGGCTGGGAATTCCACACCGGACGACGGTTTTTCAGCATCGGGAACAGGATCGAGTCCTTGAGGCTGGCGAACTCGTCTTCGTCCGCCGACGTCGGGCCACCGACGCGCACGTAGCGAAAACTGCCATAGGGATCGCCTTCGTAGAACGGTACTTGCGCACCGTAACGAATCGCTTTGTCATTGAATTTGAGTTTGTTCTTGGCTTGGCGGAAACGCTCGAAGTCGTTCCAGATCAGGATCGCAACCGGGTGGCCGATGAACATCGGCACTTTGCCTTCCGGCAGCAGCGGATCCGGTGCGTGCTCTTCAGGGAACACGATGCCGTCCTTGTCCAGGTCGGCGGCGGTAACGATACGATCAGGCTGCAGATCGGCGCCGAGCCACGACAGGTCGTAACCGTCGTAGATGCGGTCGGCCTTGATGGTTTTCAGCAACATGGCGTGGCCTTGCTGCTGGGGCCAGCCCGGCATGTCCTTGGAACGGATGTCGCGGGCAAACACTTTGCTGCCGCAGACCTTGGACAAGGCATCGTTACGCTGGCGCGCCTTGCCGTTATTACCGAGCCACTGCTCGGACGGCACGGTCACGCTGTTTTCCATCAAGGCAGCCAGCGCCTGACTGCTGAGCGGTGTGAACGTAACGCTCACACCCGCCACCAGCCCGCCCTGAAGGAACGAGCGCCGGGATATTTCACGGTTGGACATGGATCATCCTCTGGGCGGTTATGGATCCGCCCTTCTGGTTATCTACTGGGAATCTCGAGTCTTGCAGAAGCCCTTTTTGGCTAAACAAAGGGCGTGATGACAGTGCAAAGCTGACCGAAAGGTTAACTTTAAAGGTTTCTGCGCTCGCAGCAAACAACCAGTTACAAAAATTTGACCAAAGAATCAAAAATCAATGCGGCATCGCATCGCAGCGACCCATGGACGCAGGCGCAGATTGCGCGACAGCATCGAACGAGCCACGGCTTGCGTTCGTCGCCGGCTACAAAGGAGGAATTGGGGAAAGGTCAAATTTCAGACACAAAAAACCCCGGTCTTTCGACCAGGGTCTTTGCTATCGATGCCGAATCAACCCGAGGTTGCTTTCGGTGTTTCAAGGCGTTCAGTGGTCCTTGAAACAGATATGGCGCAGCGGACGGGACTCGAACCCGCGACCCCCGGCGTGACAGGCCGGTATTCTAACCGACTGAACTACCGC
>NZ_JBWKYU010000027.1:0-89476 GCF_059423925.1 Pseudomonas sp. GW458-11-26-14-LB4 | reverse complement strand
CAACTTCACCCCAGGACTCACCCGCTCCCCCTGCAAAAAACTCCTCGGCGGCCCGTCGTTCAAACTCAAAATCGCCACCGCCCCGCGACTCCCCGCCATCACGCCGCTGACCTTGATTTCCACCGGCGCCGTGCGGTTGGAAAACCATTGCAACGCCGGGTTATCGCTACGCGCAGCGAGCAGTTGCGGGGTAGCCGCCGGGGTGTGGGATTCGGCGGTGGTCAGGAGCAGGGATGACCAGGTGGCGATGCCGACCAGGGCGGCCAGCAGTGCGGCGGCCTGGGTGATTTGGGGGGGTGAAAAGCGTGCGGTGAATCTCATGGGCTGAATCTCCTTTTAGTCCCGGTGACCAGACTACGCGGCAATTCTCACGGTTTTATTTCACACGCCTTACATGTTGGCCGTGCAGGATGGTTTTTTGGGACGGGGCTGGACGCAAGGGAGTGCGCATTCGATGAACCGGTGCAGGCAGCAGGGTTTTACGCTGATCGAGTTGATGGTGGTGCTGGTGATCATCGGTATCGCCAGTGCGGCGATCAGTCTGAGTATCAAGCCCGATCCGTTGCAGTTGCTGCGCAAGGATGCCGAGCGCGTGGCGCAGTTGCTGCAGATTGCTCAGGCTGAGGCTCGCGCCGATGGCCGGCCGATTGCGTGGTTGAGTGATGGCAAGGGGTTTCGGTTCAGTCGGCGCAGTGACAGTGGCAAGGGGTTTGATCATTTCGATCGGGACCCGCAGTTGCGGCCGCGTCCCTGGCAGAGTCCGAAGCTTGAGGTGCGGGTGGAGCCGAAGCAGAAGGTGGTGCTCAACGCGGAGTGGATCAATCCGCCGCTGCAATTGACGCTGTCTGACGGGCTCAATCGGTTGAGTGTGCTACGCGATGCTTCGGGCCGGATCAGCGTGCAATGAACAGACAAGAAGGTTTTACGCTGATCGAGGTGATGGTCGCGATTCTGTTGATGGCGGTGGTCAGTCTGATTGCCTGGAAGGGGCTGGACAGTGTCACGCGCGCCGACAGCCATTTGCAGGCCAGTGGTGAGCAGAGCGACAGCCTGTTGCGGGCGTTGAATCAGATGCAGCGGGATGTGGAGATGCGCGCCGGGATCGAGCTGACGGAGCCGAAGAAGGTCGGGACTGAGGATGAACCGGCGACGGCGCCGCCTGCGCTTACGGTGCGCAGCAGTGACAGCAAGGGGTTTCGGCTGGACATTATTCGGAGTGCGGCGGATCAGCCGGGGGCTTTGCAGCGGGTGCGCTGGTGGCTCAAGGGGGACACGTTGTATCGCGCGGTGGCGCCAGCGCGGAGTCGGTATCCGTTGCCGGCGCCTACGGCTGGGGTGGCGGTGTTGGGCGGGGTGAGTGATTTGCAGGTGCGGGTTTGGGAGATGGACAAGGGGTGGCGGCAGTTGAGTGGGAATCGGCGGGAGGATCCGTTGGGGCTGGAGGTGCGGTTGACTCGGGAGACGGCGCAGGGGGTGGAGAAGTATCGGCAGGTGATGGGGCCGTTGCAGTAATTGAAGTCACTGAGGTCCCTGTGGGAGCTGCGGTGCGACGATTCGACTTGCCAGCGATGGGGCCTTCACATCCAACATTTCATTGCCTGACATACCGCTATCGCTGGCAAGCCAGCTCCCACAGGGTTTTAGGGTGTTTGTGGGTGTTGTGTTAGTTAGCTGAGGACGACTACGCCGCCCGGCAACTGGGTGCATTTGACGCCGTAGGCATCGCGGATCAATGCGCCTACCCCGGCCAGTTGATCGAGGGAGAAACGTGCTTGTACGCGGCGTTGGCCGAGTTCTCGATTCAGCAGCAACAACATGCCTGGGCGGTAGCGGTTGATCTCGTCGATCATCTGACTGAGGGTCGCGCCGTTGAACACCAGCACCTGCTGCCGCCAGTTCATCACCGCTGCGGTGTCGACGCTTTGCACGGTGCCAACCTGTTGCGCGTCGTAGGTCAATTGCTGCCCCGGCTCCAGGCGCAGGCTGCGGCCCTCAACTTCCACTTCTACCGCGCCATCAAGACACGTCACGCACACCTGTTGATCGAGGTTGCGCAAGTTGAACCGCGCCCTGCTCGCCCGCAGCCAGCCGCCACCGGCCTGCATCGCCATCGGCAGCCGCGCGGTCTGCACTTCGACTTCGCCGCTGACCAGTTCAAAGCCCTGCACGCCCTCATCCACCGAACGCTGGTTGATGCGGGTCTGGGTGTTCAATTCCAGGCTCAGGCCATCGGCCGGTTCGACCCGGCGTTGCTGGCCGACTTCGGTGATGTAATCCGCGCCGAGCCCGGAGAACCCGCCCGGAATCGTGCCGCGCACCAGCAGGAACGCCGCCGACGCGGCAATCGCGCCGCCGAGAAAGGCCCGTCGTCCAAACCGGCGTGGCGCCTGCGTCGCTTCGGCCGCCGGTTGCAGCAGGTGCCACAACGCTTTGCACTCTTCGAAGGCGCGGGCATGTTCGGGGCTTTGGGCACACCACTGGCGCAGCGCTCGGGCGTCGGCGACCGTGGCGCGGCCGGAGGTCAGCAGGATCAGCCAGTCGCGGGCTTCGCTTTGCAGACGCTCGGCAGGCGTGGGCTCGACAGGTGTCAGACGGAAGATGTTCAAACGCGCAGGTACTCGACGGGTTGATCGGGAGCTTCATTCACTAGACGGTTTTCCGGCCCCGCGACCGAACCGCTGAAACACTTTTCTTTCCAGTTTGGCCGCGCAGTGTCCGAGGGCAGCCTTGATTTCCTTCTCGACCATGCGCGTGGAGATGCCGAAACGCTGGGAGATTTCCAGGTGCGGCGCTTCTTCCAGCCGTGCGGCGATGAAGATCCGGCGGCGCCGCGCCGGCAGCTCGTAGAGGGCGCTGAGCAGGGACTGGATTTCCTTCTGGCCGCCGACCACGCGCATCGGGTCGAGCGCTTCGTCGCTGACTTGCAGCAGTTCTTCGACTTCACTGCCGGTGAGCAGTCGCGCATCGGCCTGGCGGCGGTCGGCGGCGATGTTCAGGGCCATGCGATAGAGGTAGGCGTTGGGCCGCAGCAGGTTCGGCGGCGCTTCCATGCGGTCGACCCGCAGGTAAGTTTCGTGCAGCACGTCGTTGGCCAGGTCCTCCGAGCCGAGACGGCGTCGCAGGCGCACCCGAAAGTCCTCGTAGGACGTCAGGAACAGCTGGACCATCGAACTTTGTCCGGCGTCTTTCATCCCCCGGAAACTCCTTCCCATTGTGTGCATTCCATGCGCTTTCCTGACGATTCGGGTAACAACAGCAACGTGACTGGCTGGCGCAATGCGCCGGGTGTCGGCCGGTCGATCTTGAGCGTGTGAAAACTGTCTACCAGCGCTGCATCGCGCCGAACATCGCCGGTCGAAGTGACCAACCGGTTGTGCTGCACCACGCCGTCGCGGCCGATCCACAATTGCAACACCGCGCGAAAACTGCCGGGCCGGGTCAGCGGCGAGCGGCACAGGTTGCGTTCAATTGCAGCCTGCACCGCCGTGGCGTAACTGCGGTTGACGGCTGCGCTGGCGGGAGTTGGTTTCTCCGCCGTCATTGGTACTTCCTCGACTTGCGCAACCTGCAAGGTGAACGCGTCGTCACGGCTGTACTTGGCCATCAAGCCGCTGCCGCCGAGCATCCGGCGCAACGCTTCGGCGGCGGTGAATTCGCCATCCACCGCCAACGAGCGCCGACCGCGACTCAACTGGCTGTCGACCAGCACCGCCATGCCGGTGGCGCGGCTGAACTGATCGAGGGCGCGGGCCAGTTCCTGGGCCGGGATGTGCAGCGTCATGCGCATCGTCGCCGGCATCGGGTCGGCGCTGGCGCGGCTCAGAAACAAGCCAAGCAGCAGCCCCAGACAGAGCTGGCGCACGAGCGCTGAGCGCACAACACCCTCCCTGGCACGGCCTCGCTGCACGGCTGATGTATCCCTGAAAACCGTCATCCTGAGGGCTGTTTATGAATCTGGTGTGACGGCCACTGCAAAAAAACCATCACGGGATCGGCGCCGCCGTTGCACTAGACTCTTGAGCTAGAGCGGCCCCTTCGGGCCGGCCAGGAGGCAGGCATGAAATCAGTCTGGAAAGTCGTCTTCGGCGGGTTGTTGCTGACGGTGTTGGGCGGTGCACACGCGGAGGAACCGCTGGGCTGCGTCGAGGTGACAGTGGGTGGCTACAAGGCACCGAATTACGATTGCCTGAGCCAGCAGATGGGCAACAACCCCGACGGCGCGACGGCTGCGCAGAAGAATCAGGAAGCGTTGAATGTGCCGGTCAACAAGCGCCCGCCGAATCAGGTGGGGCTGGCGACGCCGGCGGCCACGTCGACGCGGATGGGCAACACGTTTGGTACGTCGGTGAAACCGCAGCGGCCACCGAACTAGTTTCTACCTGATCGTTCCCACGCTCCCGCGTGGGAATGCAGCCCGTGACGCTCTGCGTCACTGGACGCGGAGCGTCCCTAGAGGCATTCCCACGCGGAGCGTGGGAACGATCATCAACTAGTGATCGCTGGGGATCTGGCGGAAGCTCACCGCCAGGCGATTCCAGCTGTTGATGGTGCTGACGGCCATGGTCAGGTCCACCAGTTCCGTCTCGTTGAACTGTTCCCGCGCCTGCTGGTAAACATCGTCAGGCACCCGGCTGTCCGCCAGCAGCGTGACGGCCTCGGTCCAGGCCAGTGCGGCCCGTTCGCGCAGGTTGAAGAAGCCGCTGTCGCGCCAGACTGCGATCGCGTACAGCCGCCGATCCGTCTCCCCTGCCCGCCGTGCTTCCACCGAATGCATGTCGGTGCAGAATGCGCAGCCGTTGAGTTGCGAGGCGCGGATCTTGATCAGGTGCAGCAGCGGCGGTTCGATGCTCAGGCTGCTGGTCAGTGCTTCCAGGGCAATCATCGCTTTCATGGCTTTGGGTGAAGCGCTGTAGTAATCCAGACGCGGGGACATGGGCGGGCCTCGGGCAGCAGAAGAGTGATTTCACGGTAGGCGCTGGTCGGGCAACGTTACAGCCCCAATTCCACGAAAAAATGGCAGACCACTGATTCAAGTAAAACAACATTCCTGTGGGAGCTGGCTTGCCAGCGATGGGGCAATCACATTCAACATAGATGTCAGCAGATACACCGCTATCGCTGGCAAGCCAGCTCCCACAGGGCCCTATGCCAATTTGGGGGATTTGCACTACGCAACTTCTGTCGATACTGCATTCGGGAGTAATCTGGCCGGCACACTCAATCGCCCGGAGCGCCCCGTCGGTATGGAACTGCATGTCGTAATCAATGGCCGCAAGGATCTGGCGGGTCAGTTGTACCAGCAACTGCGCGGCGCCATTGAATCCGGGCGTCTGGCCGCCGGCACCCAGTTGCCGCCCAGCCGCTTGCTCGCCGAGCAACTGGGGATTTCGCGCAAGACCATTTCCGACACTTACGCGCAGCTCACCTACGAGAATTTCCTCACCGGCGTCATCGGCAAAGGCACTTACGTCAACGCCCGCTCGACGCCGGTACAGCGCAAGCAAAGCCATTCCGAGCTGGCCAGTTCCGAGGTGATCGAGAGCTGGCGCAATCTGCCGGTGTTCCTGCGGCATCCAACGCTCGAGGGTTCGCTGCGCTATGACTTTATCGGCGGCGCCACCAGCAAGGGCCAGTTTCCCCAGGATGACTGGCGCCGCTGCGTCTCTCATGCACTGCGGCAGATGGCCAATTCCAAAGGTTTTTACAGCGTGCCGGAAGGCCTGCCGGCGCTGCGCAATGCGATTGCCCGGCACATCGCGTTTTCCCGGGGCGTGAACTGTCAGGACGAGGACATCGTGGTCTGCAACGGCGCGCAACAGGCGCTGGACTTGATCACGCGGGTACTGATTCGCCCCGGCAGTCTGGTGGCGATGGAAGATCCTGGTTACCCACCGGCGCGGCTGCTGTTCGGCACTCATGGCGCGACGGTGGTCGGCGTGCCGGTGGACGCCGAGGGCATTCAGGTCGAGCGGATTCCCGAAGGCACGCGGCTGATTTACGTGACGCCGTCGCACCAGTTTCCGCTGGGCATGCCGATGAGTCAGGCGCGGCGCGAAGCCCTGCTCGAACGGGCCCATGAGCTGGGCGCGATCATCATCGAGGACGACTATGACAGCGAGTTCCGCTACGAGGGCCGTCCGACCGATTCGCTGCACAAGCTCGATCAGCGCGGCATCGTCGCCTACGTCGGCACCTTCTCGAAAACACTGTTGCCGGAGCTGCGACTGGGCTACGCGATCCTGCCTCCGGCGATTCTCGAGGCGGTGATTCGCGCCAAGCAACTCACCGATCTGCACGCCTCCACCCTGCCGCAGTGGGCGCTGGCCAAGTTCATCGCCGAAGGGTGTCTGCTCAAGCACATTCGCCGTTGCCACACCATTTACGCTCAGCGTCGCGAACGGATCCTGGCGCGCATGGCCACCGACCTGTCGCCGTGGCTGCAAGCCGTGCCGCCCAGCGCGGGGTTTCATATGGCGGTGTTCTGCAAGGTGCCGATCGACTTGCCGCTGGTGATCGAACTGGCGAAGAAGGTCGAAGTCGGGCTGTACGCCATCGATGGCTTCTATTATCAGCAGCCGGCCAAAAGCGGGATGTACTTCGGTTTCGGCGCCATCGAAACCCTGGACATCGATATCGCACTCGACCGCCTGCGCGACATTCTGCAACAGGTTGTTGGCTAGATTGGACTAAACGATTAACCGCCGATTGGTTATTGGTGATCCGGGGGGGCAGGCCTATCCTGCACAAGCGTTATCCCTCAATGAGCAGGATTCGTCCGGCCTGATTCAGGAGTGTGAGCAATGTCCAACGAAGTGATCAACACCGTACAGGTGCAGGCTGCCGCCGGCCGATCGGAGGAGCTGGGCAAGCAGTTGCAGAAGATCGTCGAAACCCTGCGCGAAACGCCGGGCTGCGATTCCTACATGGTCGACCGCTGCCCCGAGGACAGCCACCGCTGGACGGTCAGCGCCCGCTGGCAGTCGGAAGCGGCGATGCAGGCGCATTTCAATCGCCCGGAAGCCCAGGGCTTCATCGACCTGATCGACAGCCGTCTGGCCAATAGCGTGGATTTCAACTCCTTTCCGATCGTTTGACTTACGGACGCCATCGCTGGCAAGCCAGCTCCCACAAGGTTTTGTATTGTTCACAAATCATATGAACGACACAAAAAACTGTGGGAGCTGGCTTGCCAGCGATGGCGTATTTGAATGCGCTGCAATCCCCCAGATTGGTCACCTGATCTTCACGAGTATTGGCCGTTTGAATACCCCGGCACGCGGACTACTGTGATGACCGACTCCCCCACTTATCAGGTGATCACCATGAAAGTCCTGCACTTGCTTGCCGCCCCGCTCGCCGCTCTGGCCCTCACCATCAGCGCTTCGGCACTGGCCCACGGCACCGATTCCCCATCCGAGAAAATCTCGCTGCTGCAGGATCAGATGCTGAAAAACGTGCCCGGCAAAAAAGCCATGATGATTGAGGTCGATTACAAACCCGGCCAGTCTTCGATTGCCCACAAACACGACGGCACAGCCATGGCGTATGTGCTGGAAGGCGAGATCGTTTCCCAGGTCAAAGGTGAGCAACCGATCACCTACAAGAAGGGTCAGTATTGGTATGAGCCGGCCGGTTCCGAGCATTTGATCTCGAAAAACGCCAGCAAGAGCAAACCGGCCAAATTGCTGGTGTTCATGGTGCTGTCGCCCGATGAGAAAGTATTGATCCCCCTGGAAAACTGATTGCTGTTACGTCAGCCATAAATAAAAACGCTCAAATCGTCGATTTGGGCGTTTTTAATGCTGGCCGCAATTAACCTGCCCGGCTTACAGCAAATAAAACTATTGGCCTCCTGATAACTTCACTGATTGGTCGTTTCATAAAACCGCCACAGGTTTAGTCTGATTCAACTGCCACAAACAGTGGCAACTTAAACTTTCCGACTGAAGTTGTTTCACGGGAGAAACACCATGAAACCTGCGTTCGCCAGCACTCTGTTCCTTTCACTGCTGACACTGACGGCCTGCTCGGTACCCACCGCGCCCAAAGCGGTATCGTCGCTCGACACGTTGCTGCCCCACCCGGTGGGCCGCAGCCACATGACCACCGTGAAGGCCGGCCCGGGCGTGTCGCTGGGCGTGATTTACAGCCCGAGCACCCAGACCAACCGCGACTACCTGCGCAACTACCAGGCCAACGCCGGCACCGGTTTCGGCCAGAGCCTGCTGGTGCAGCCAATCCACGACGCCTACGTCGCTACCTCGAAACCGGACATGGCGGTGGATTGGGTGAAAGCTTCGCTGCAACGCCAGTTCGGCTCGGTGACGGTGTACCCGGACATGCAGAGCCTGCGTGCGGCGAATCCGGACGTGGTGGCGATCGTCGACACTCACAGCCAGTTGATTACGTCGCGCAGTTCGGACGTCAAGGCGGATGTGAGTGCGGATTTTTATGACGGGAAGTTCAACTATATCGGCACGGCCAAAGGGACGGACGCCAGAGCCTTGAGTCCGTTATGGGCGGATTACAAACGTTCGGAAGATATCGTGGCGGATATTAATGAACAGCAGAATGTGCAAGTTCGGGCGTTGCAGAAGTTTGACCAGTCGCTCAGTAATTTATTGACCAGGTCGGCAGGTAATGTGTCGATGCTTGAGAGTAAACAAGGTCTTAATGTGCGGTGATAGTTAGATTGCTGCCCTCACCCTAGCCCCCCCTGGGGGAGAGGGCTGGGGTGAGGGGGTTGGTTCTGTGCATCAACACATAAATACCGCCGAACACAGGCATGAAAAAACCCCGCCTCTTTCGAGAGCGGGGCTTTTTCATTCAACGGCTACTCAAGCAAGCTCAAGCTCCGCAGTCGCCGCGGCAGGCACGACCGCCTGACCGCTCAGCGCCACGTCGTTCAGCTCACGGTTGGCCACCGCGTACATGGCGTAGTCGGTGCCGCTGGCGGCACGGATTTCCACCAGCATGGCGCGCCAGCGTTCGATCATGGCGTCGTTCTGCTTCATCCACAGTGCCAGACGGGTTTCCACGTCCGAATCACCGCCGCCCGCTTGCAGAACGGCGATGGTGATCGCGCGTTGCTGCCAGTCGACGTCGTCGCGGAACGCTTCACGGGCCAGGGCTTGCCAGTTGTTTTCAACCGGCAAGGCGCTGATCTGCGAAATGTACCAGGTGATGTCCAGCGCGCTGCCCACGGCGAAGTACGCCTTGGCCACTTCGGCTGGATCCTGACCGGTCACGTCGGCCGCTTCGATGATCGGCAGCAGCGTGTAGAGGTGGGTCGTACCCGCCACCATACGCGCCAGCAGTTCCGGAACACCGGCGGCGACGTACGCCTGATAACGCTCTTGCCAGTTTTCGCGGATTTCGCCGCTCAGCAGCTCGTCCAGCTTCAGGCCCAGCTCTTTCAGGTGCGGACCGAAATGCGCGACGTCACGGGCAGCGTTCTGCTCGTTGCGGCGGGCACGCAGGAACCAGCGCGTAGCGCGACGGCCCAGACGCATCAGCTCGTCCATCAGCTCCAGCTGCACGTCAGCGGAAACCTGATAGTCCAGCGCTTCGATCTGACGGAACCAGTGCGGGAGGTGGAAGATGTCGCGCACGATCACGTAAGCGCCAGCCACGTTGGCCGGGGTCATGCCGGTAGACTCTTTGAGCCTTTGAACGAAGGTGATGCCCATGTGGTTGACCAGATCGTTGGCGATCTGGGTGCTGACGATCTCGCGCTTCAGGCGGTGACGACGCATGGCTTCGGAGAACTTGCTGACCAGGGTCGGCGGGAACGCCGTTTCCATGTCGCGGGTCAGGTAGTCGTCGTCCGGCACCAGGGAGCCCAGCAGCTGCTCCTTGAGGTCGATCTTGCTGTACGAGATCAGCACCGACAGCTCTGGACGCGTCAGGCCATGGCCTTCGGCAACGCGTTCGGCCAGTTGCTCTTCGGTCGGCAGGAACTCGATGGCGCGATCCAGCTTGCCACGGCCTTCCAGGTCGCTCATCAGACGCTTGTACTCGGCGATCCGCGCATAAGCACGGCGGGCCGCCAGGGACAGGGCCTGAGTCTGCTTGTAGTTGTTGCCCAGCACCAGACCACCGACTTCGTCGGTCATGCTCGCCAGCAACTGGTTGCGTTGCTTGTCGGTCATGTCGCCGGCCTGAACCACTTCGTTCAGCAGGATCTTGATGTTTACTTCGTGGTCGGAGCAGTCCACGCCACCGGCGTTGTCGATGAAGTCGGTGTTGGAACCGCCGCCATTGAGACCGAACTCCACACGACCCAGTTGGGTCATGCCGAGGTTACCGCCCTCGCCCACCACTTTGCAGCGCAGTTCGTTGCCGTTCACGCGCAGCGCATCGTTGGCCTTGTCGCCGACATCGGCGTGGCTTTCGGTGCTGGCTTTGACGTAAGTACCGATACCGCCGTTCCACAGCAGATCCACCGGCGCCTTGAGCAAGGCGTTCAGCAGTTCGGTCGGGGTCAGTTTGTCGGCCTGGATGTCGAAGCGCTCTTTCATCTGTGGCGAGATGGCGATGCTCTTCGCGCTGCGCGAGAAGATGCCGCCGCCTTCGGACATGATGCTGGTGTCGTAGTCGGACCAAGCCGAACGCGGCAGATCGAACATGCGCTGACGCTCGGCGAAGCTGGTGGCCGGATCCGGGTTCGGGTCGATGAAGATGTGCATGTGGTTGAACGCGGCAACCAGTTGCAGCTTGTCGGACATCAGCAAGCCGTTACCGAACACGTCACCGGCCATGTCGCCCACGCCGACCACGGTGATGCTGTCTTCCTGGACATTGATGCCGCGCTCGCGGAAGTGGCGCTGAACGCCAACCCACGCGCCCTTGGCGGTGATGCCCATTTTCTTGTGGTCGTAACCGGCCGAACCACCGGACGCAAATGCGTCACCCAGCCAGAAGCCGTAGTCGATGGCGATGCCGTTGGCGATGTCGGAGAAGGTTGCAGTGCCCTTGTCCGCCGCGACTACCAGGTACGGGTCATCGTCGTCATGACGCACGACGTTGGCCGGCGGTACCAGTTTGCCGTCCTTCAGGTTGTCGGTGATGTCCAGCAGACCCGAGATGAAGATGCGGTAGCAGGCGATGCCCTCGGCCGCGATCTCGTCACGGCTGCCGCCCAGTGGCAGGCGACGCGGCAGGAAGCCGCCCTTCGCACCCACCGGCACGATGACCGAGTTCTTCACTTGCTGGGCTTTTACCAGACCGAGGACTTCGGTACGGAAGTCTTCTTCACGGTCGGACCAGCGCAGACCACCGCGAGCAACGTTGCCGAAGCGCAGGTGCACGCCCTCGACGCGTGGCGAGTAAACGAAGATTTCGAACTTCGGCACCGGTTTCGGCAGCTCAGGAATCAAGTGCGGGTTGAACTTGAAGCTGAAGTACGACTTGTTCTGGCCGTTGGCGTCGGTCTGATAGAAGTTGGTCCGCAGGGTCGCTTTGATCAGGTCCAGGTAACGACGCAGGATGCGGTCTTCGTTGAGGACTTGAACGTCATCCAGCGCGGTCAGAATTGCCTGCTCCAGACGCTGTTGCTTGTCGTCCAGATCATCGCTGCCGAGCTTGCGGGCCAGGTAGAAACGGGTCTTGAACAACCGGGTCAGTTCGCGAGCGATGTCGGTGTGGTTGTTCAGGGTGCTGGCGATGTAGCCGAGGTCGAAGCCCAGGCGGATCTGCTTCAGGTAGCGGGCGTAGGCACGCAGCAGCGCAACGTCGCGCCATGGCAGGCCGGCGGTCAGCACCAGACGGTTGAACGCATCGTTCTCGGCATCGCCACGGACGATGTGGACGAACGCGTCCTGCAGGGTGTCGTTGAGTTGCTGGATGTCCAGGTCCAGGCCTTCGGCGGCGGTGAACGCGAAGTCGTGGATCCAGAACTCGCGGCCGTTGGTGTGACGCAGACGGTACGGGAATTCACCCAGCACGCGCAGGCCGAGGTTTTCCAGGATCGGCAGTACGTCGGACAGTGCCAGCGGGGTATCGGCGTGATACAGCTTGCAATGCAGCTCGCGTGGGCCGGAGGCCAGCGGCTGGTAGAAGCTCATGGCCAGCGGCTTCTTCTCGCTCAGGTTGAGCAGGTGCTGCATGTCGACCACGGCCGAATGCGCTGCGAAACGCTCGCGGTAACCGGCCGGGAAGCCTTTCGGGAAGTCGGCCAGCACGTTGGTGCCGTTGGCTTCGCCGAAAGTTTCGATGGTCAGGGCGGCGTAGTCGTCCTGCCAGCTGCGGCAGGCCTGGATCACTTCGTTTTCCAGTTGCAGCGGGTCGATGTCGATGCGGTTTTTCGGGTCGACGCGCAGGATCAGTTGCACGCGGGCCAGCACGGACTCGGAGAAGAACGTCCAGAACTCGCAGTCGGAAGCCTTCAGGCGTTCCATCAGTACTTGCTGGATTTTCTGGCGAACTTCGGTGGAGTAGATGTCGCGCGGCACGTAGGCCAGGCAGTAGCAGAAACGACCGTACGGGTCTTTGCGCAGAAACACGCGGATCTTGTTGCGTTCCTGGATCTGCACGATCGACATCACGGTGCTGAACAGTTCGTCGACCGGGGTTTGGAACAGGTCGTCACGCGGCAGCACTTCCAGAACCTGAGCCAGTTCCTTGCCCAGGTGAGCCTTGGCCTGGAAGCCCGAGCGACGTTCGATTTCCTCGACCTTGCGGCGGATGAACGGGATGACACGCACGCTTTCGCCATACACCGACGAGGTGTACAGGCCCATGAAGCGGTGTTCCTTGATCACTTTGCCGTCGGCATCGATTTCGCGAATCGACACGTAGTCCGGGTAAGCCGGACGGTGCACGCGGCTCGGATGCGCGGCCTTGGCGAACGACAGCAGTGTCGGTTCGCGCAGGTATTTCACGGCATAGTCTTCGATGTGGCGGTCTTCGTTGGTCAGACCGGTGCGCAGCATCTTGGTCAGGCCGAGGAACGAATTCTGGTCGTATTCGATGTGGCCGCCATCGGCCTGATCGACAACGGTGAATTCTTCGTAGCCGAGGAAGGTGAAGTGGTTGCCCACCAGCCATTCCAGGAAGCTCTTGATTTCGGTCTTCTCGTCGGCATCGACGGCGAATGCGCTGTTATCGAGCTTGGTGAGGATTTCCTGCACCTTGGCCTTCATCGGCTCGAAATCGGAGACCGCGACGCGGACTTCACCCAGGACCTGTTCCAGTTCCTTGCTCAGCACATTCAATTCGGCCGCATTGGCGCAGCGGTCGATTTCCAGGTACATCAGCGACTCGTGCAGCACGCCTTCGCCGGTGGTGCCTTTTGGCAGGATTTCCAGCAATTCGCCCTTGCTGCCACGACGCACGCTCAGCACGGTGGTCTGCAGGGTGTGGATGCTGTAGCCGCGACGGTTCAGCTCGGTACGCACCGAGTCCACCAGGAACGGCAAGTCATGGTGCAGCACTTCGACCGCGGTGTGGGTCGACTGCCAGCCGTGACGTTCGTAATCGGGGTTGTAGACGCGCACTTGCGGTTGCGCGTGATCGAAGCGCTCAAGCAGGCGCCACGCAGAAAGAGTACAGCCAGCGAGGTCGGAGAGGCGACGTTGGGTCAGCTCGTCCAGGGAAATGATGCCGAAGAATTGTTCAGCGAACAGCGCCACTTGTGGCAGTGCCTGTTCACTGATGTGCTGCGCCAGTGCCGCTTGCAGTTGGTGCTGGAAGTCGGCTTTGCTGGCTGCGGTGAAGAACGCCATCTGTGGTACTCCGCTTGGGCTTGTTATTGATGGAAAGCGTCGCGTGCAAAACCCCTTTCGGGGCGTTCCGTCGCCCTGTTCCTGATTCTCGGGCAGAGGAAACAGGGTGACAGGTGGGTGAAGCTGGACGAGACACTCAGGTCACATTCACCTTCCATGAATGGGCATCTGCAAAAACGACTGCCCGGCGCCGCTCGCGGGGCCCTGGCAATGCCTTTACGGGTGCTCATCCGTTGCGCAGCTTAATGGGTGCGACAATGTGTCTGCTTGCGGTGCTGCGACATATTCGGTCATTGGCACGTAAACCAAGGCCTGCGCATCGGTAAACACTAGCATTCATGGGGCGGAACGCCGGTCTGAATGCCCGTTTTTACGGTACAGGCGTGCCAGGAATGACCATTGACCTGTGTCGCGTTCACGACACATCCTCTGACACTCTCACATGCAGAAATTCCCGGGGGCTGGCAGAATCGCGCCCAATTGCGACCAACAAGCCCGCCGAGGCAGGAATTCCCCATGCAAATGACCACCGCCCTTTTGATCGTCAACCCGTGCGACGACGAAGAAGACAACATGGCCATGCTCTGCTGCCACAGCGACAAGGGCGACATGTTCCTGATGAGCCGCTACCCGGACGAGGACGAGCTGGAGATCACGCTGGACGGCGAGCCGTCGACCCTTGATGGCGTCAAGGTCACTTTGACCAAAACCCTGTTGAAGATCGAAATCGCTGCAGCCGATGCCGATGCGTTGAACGGGGATGATGTGCTGGAAATCACCTTCAATCCGGACATGGTGGATCTGGCTGAAGTCGAGGAAACCCTGAAGAACATTCTTGATGGTACTGGCACCTATATCAGCCAGATTTGATGGCATCTGGGCCGGCCCTTTCGCGAGCGAAAGGGCCCGAAAGAACACCGCACCTCCCCCGCCCTACAAAATTCCAACAATTGCCCCGGTCATTTCCCGCACTTTGCGCAAAATGCCGTTAGTCGCCACCCCCTGCGATGGATTAAAGTAACGCCCCCAGCCCCGGCGTTATCCGAACGCCTGTGGCCACCCTTTCCAGGAACAGTCATCGATGGAACATCGTGAAGCGCTGCTGGCGCTGCGAACCTTTCTTTCAACGCAGATTCTCGGCCAGGAAAAACTCATCGAGCGCTTGCTCATCGCCCTGCTCGCCGACGGCCACATGCTGGTCGAGGGCGCTCCGGGTCTGGCCAAGACCAAAGCGATCAAAGAGCTCGCCGAGGGCATCGAAGCCCAGTTCCATCGCATCCAGTTCACCCCGGACCTGCTGCCGGCCGACATCACCGGCACCGAGATCTATCGACCGGAAACCGGCAGTTTCGTGTTCCAGCAAGGCCCGATCTTCCACAACCTGGTGCTGGCGGACGAAATCAACCGTGCCCCGGCCAAGGTGCAATCAGCCTTGCTCGAAGCCATGGCCGAACGTCAGGTCAGCGTCGGGCGCAGCACTTACGAGCTGTCGCCGCTGTTTCTGGTGATGGCCACGCAGAACCCGATCGAGCAGGAAGGCACCTATCCGTTGCCCGAAGCCCAGCTCGACCGCTTCCTGATGCACGTGAAAATGGGCTTTCCGGATGCCGCCGTAGAGCGTCGGATCCTGCAACAGGCCCGGGGCGAAGCCCTGAACGGCGAAACCAAGCCTGAGCGTCGGGTCAGCCAGCAGGCGATCTTCGCCGCGCGCAAGGAAATCCTCGGTCTGTACATGGCGGACGCCGTGGAGGAATACCTCGTGCAACTGGTCATGGCCACGCGCAACCCGGCCAAGTTCGACCCGGAAATGGCCGAGTGGATTGCCTACGGCGCCAGCCCGCGCGGCTCGATCGCCCTCGACCGCTGCGCCCGCGCCCACGCCTGGCTGGCCGGTCGCGACTTCGTCAGCCCGGAAGACATCCAGGCGGTGCTGTTCGACGTGTTGCGTCACCGCATCATTCTGTCGTTTGAAGCCGAAGCCGCTGGCATCGATCAGGATCGCGTGGTGCAACGGATTCTCGACGTCGTAGCCGTCGCTTGACCCCGATGAACGCCTCCCTGCCGTCCGAACCGGGCATCCGCATCAGCCTCGCCGAGCTGATCGAGATGCGTCACCGCGTGCGCGAAGTGCAGCTGTTTTCGACGCCGAGCCAGCGCAGCCCGCTGATCGGCCTGCATCACTCGAAATTTCGTGGTCGTGGTGTGGACTTCGATCAGGTGCGGGTCTATCAGGCCGGCGACGACGTGCGCACCATCGACTGGCGCGTCACGGCGCGGACTCAGGAACCGCACACCAAACTGTTCCATGAAGAACGCGAACGGCCGATTTTCATCATGGTCGAGCAAAGCACGCGACTGTTCTTCGGCTCCGGGCTGATGTTCAAATCGGTGCTTGCGGCGCAGGCTGCGGCGCTGATCGGCTGGGCTGCGCTGGGTCACAACGACCGGGTGGGCGGACTGGTGTTCGGCGACAACGAGCATTACGAAATCAAGCCGCGCCGCAGCAAGCAGAGCCTGTTGCAACTGCTCAACCGCTTGGTGAAGGTCAATCAGTCGCTGCACAGCGAGCGGGAGCCGGATCGCGATGCGTTTGGCGTGGCGTTGCGCCGGGCCCGCGAAGTGCTGCGACCGGGCAGTCTGGTGATCGTGATCTGCGACGAGCGCGCACTGTCCGACAGCGCCGAGCAGCAATTGAGCCTGTTGTCGCGCCATTGCGATCTGTTGATGCTGCCGCTGTCCGATCCGCTGGATCACGCCCTGCCCGCCGCCGGCCTGCTGAGATTCGCCGAACGTGGCGCGCAGCTGGAACTCGACACCCTCAATTTCGATCTGCGCCAGACCTACCGCGCCCAGGCCGAAGCGCGGATCGCTCGCTGGGAATTGCTCGCGCAGAAGCTGCGAGTGCTGTTGATGCCACTGAGCACCCAGAGCGAAATGGTTGAGCAGATGCGCGAGTTCCTGAACCCGCAACGTCCGGGGAAAGGTCGATGAACGGCCTCGAACAACTGCAACCGCTGATCTCCCCGCCACCGATTGCCTTCTGGCCGCCGGCGCCGGGCTGGTGGCTGCTGCTTTTGCTGTTGCCGGTGATTGGTTTTGCAGTCTGGCGGCTGCGACGTTTCATTCCGATCAAGAAAAAACCGGTCGTGCGCGCCGAACTGCCGCTCGATCCGGTGCGTATCGCCGCACTCGCCGAACTGGCGCAGATGCCCAAACCCTACGATGGCGCCCCGGCCGGGGCCTGGCTGCAGCAGCTCAACGGCCTGCTCAAGCGCCTGTGCCGCAACCACTATCCCTACAGCCAGAGCCATACCCTCAACGGCCGCAAATGGCTGGCGTTTCTCGACAACCGTTGCCCCGCCGCCGGCCTGACCCGCTGGATGGTGCTCGTCGAAGGCGCCTACAAACCCGAGTGCAAACTCGACGACAAAGCCATCGCCGGCCTGACCCAGGCAGTCGACACCTGGATCCGCAAACATGTTTGAGTTCGCCTGGCCGTGGATCTTTCTGCTGTTGCCGCTGCCGTGGCTGATGCGCCTCGTGCTGCCGGTGGCCGACAGCGGCGAACCGGCGCTGAAAGTGAGTTTCCTCGGTGATCTGGAAGGCCTCGCCCGCCGCCGCGCCCGGGCCAATCTGCCAGCGTGGCGCCAGCAAGCGCCGTTCATGTTGCTGTGGCTGATGCTGCTGATCGCCGCCGCCCGCCCGCAATGGCTCGGCGAACCGCTGCCGATTGCCGCCAGCGGTCGTGATCTGCTGGTGGCCGTGGACGTGTCCGGCTCGATGGATTTCCCGGACATGCAATGGAACGACGAGGACGTCAGTCGCCTGTCGCTGGTCCAGCATTTGCTCGGCGATTTTCTGGAAAGCCGCGATGGCGACCGCGTCGGTCTGATCCTGTTCGGCAGCCAGGCCTACCTGCAAGCGCCGCTGACGTTTGACCGGCGCACCGTTCGGGTCTGGCTCGATGAAGCGCGGATCGGCATCGCCGGCAAGAACACCGCGATTGGCGACGCCATCGGCCTGGCCCTGAAGCGCCTGCGTATGCGTCCGGCCCAGAGCCGGGTGCTGATTCTGGTCACCGACGGCGCCAACAATGGCGGCGAAATCGACCCGCTGACCGCCGCAAAACTGGCCGCCAGCGAAGGCGTGAAAATCTATCCGATCGGTATCGGTGCCGATCCCGAAGAAAGCGGCGCCACGGCGTTGCTCGGCGGCAACCCGACCCTCGATCTCGACGAACCGGCGCTCAAGTCCATCGCCGAGGTCACCGGCGGCCAATACTTCCGCGCCCGCGACGGTCAGCAACTGCAAGCGATCAAGGACACCCTCGACCAGCTCGAACCGGTGACTCAGCAACCTACCCAGGCCCGTCCGGCGCAGGCGTTGTATCAGTGGCCGCTGGCATTCGCGCTGCTGCTGAGTATTTTGCTGGTGGCCCGTGTGTTGTGGCCGGACAACCCGCTGCAACGGCTGTTCACCAAGGAACTGTATCTGCAAAGTCCTCTGCCTGACTGGCGCGACCGTCTCAAGCGTTTGCGTTTGCGGAGGCGCCGATGATCGCTCTCTGGCCGCACTGGTTCCGTCCCTGGTGGCTGTTGCTGCTGCCGGCGCTCGGCTGGCTGATCTGGCAGCTCTGGCACCGACAGAAACGCGCCGGTCGCTGGCAGATGATTCTGCCGCCGGCCTTTCACGCCACGCTGCTCAGTGGCGGCAGCGGTCGCGACAGCAAACTGCCGTGGGTCGCCCTGAGCGTGGCCTGGCTGCTGACGATTCTGGCGTTGCTCGGGCCGAGCTGGGAGCGGGTCGAACAAACCAGCCAGAAACCCGCCGACCCGTTGGTGGTGGTGCTGGAACTGACCCCGGAAATGCTCGCCACCGATTCGCCGCCAACGCGACTGGAACAGGCCCGGCGCAAGCTGTTCGACCTGCTGAAAGTGCGCAGCGATGCCCAGACCGCCATCGTCGTTTACGCCGGCAGCGCCCATACGCTGGTGCCGCTGTCGGATGACCTGGCGACCAGTCGCAACCTGCTCGACGCGCTCAAGCCCTCGCTGATGCCGGAAAGCGGCCATCGCGCCGATCTGGCAGTGGCCAAGGCGCTAGCGTTGCTCAAGCAGGGTGCGCTGGGTCAGGGGCGGATTCTGCTGATTGGCTCTTCGCTGTCGGAAGAAGAACGCCAAGGTATTCGCAATGCACTAAGCGGCCAATCGGCGCTGTTGTTGATGCTCGGCGTCGGCACCGCCGAGGGCGCGCCGATTGCTCAGGAGGACGGGAGTTTCCTCAAGGATGAACAAGGCGCGATCCGCGTGCCGCAACTCGACAGTCCGGGCCTCGGCGCCTTCCTCAACGCGGTCGGCGGCGAGTACCGCAGCGCACGGCTGGATGAATCCGATCTGGGCGACCTCGGCCTGCTCGATGGCCCGCGCAGTCTGCGCAACGATGGCCAGACCGTGCGCCTCGACACCTGGGCCGATCAGGGTTACTGGCTGCTGTTGCCGCTGTTGTTGCTCGCCGCGTGCGCCGGGCGGCGTGGCTGGTTGTTCTGCCTGCCGTTGCTGCTGGCGTTGCCGCAACCCAGCTATGCCTTCGACTTCGAAGACCTGTGGCTGCGTCCCGATCAACAAGGCTTGCATCTGCTCAAACAGAAGCGCCCGGCCGAAGCGGCGAAGCATTTCGAAGATCCGCAATGGCAAGGGGTGGCGTTGTACGAGGCCGGCGACTACAGTGGCGCCGCTCAGCGTTTCGCCGAGGGCAATGACGCCCACGCCCACTACAATCGTGGCAACGCCCTCGCCAGAAGCGGCGAGCTGGAAGCAGCGCTGGACGCCTACGAACAGGCTCTGGAACGCCAGCCGGATTTGCGTCCGGCGTTGACCAACAAGGCGCTGGTGGAAAACCTGCTGAAACAGAAAAACGCCCCGCCGCCGGCCGAACCGCAAGACAAACCGGCGCAGCCAAACCTACCGGGCGATGAACCACCGCCAGCGACCGCTCCGCCGCCAGCGGTCAAAAGCGAAACCCAGAGCGAGCCGCAAACCGGTGAGTCCGCCAGCGAACCGCCGCCGACTACCCCGCCGCAGCCGGGTGCCAACGAGCTGCCGGACAGCGAACCGGGCAAGGAACAGAACACTGCGCCGCTGCTGCGCCCCAATGAGGACAACCTCGAAGGCGAGCAACAGCAGGCGCTGGAACAATGGCTGGGCAAGATCCCGGATGATCCGGGCGAACTGCTGCGACGCAAATTCTGGTACGAACAGCAACAACATCAGGATCAGGAAAACATTCGATGACCCGTTTCACCGCTCTCTTGCTGCCCCTGCTGATCTGCACGGCCACCGCCCAGGCGGCCGAGCTGACGGCCAGTGTGGATCGCAGTCGCCTGAACTCCGGCGAGACGGTTGAACTTACCCTCGAATCCAACGATGTCACGCAGTTCGGCAAACCGGACCTGAGCCCGCTGGAGCCACTGTTCGAAGTACGCGGCACACGTCAGGTCAACCAGTTGAACACGCTCAACGGTGACAACCGCGCCACCACTCGCTGGATCATCACCCTGCTGCCCAAACAGAACGGCAGCGTTGAAATCCCGTCGCTGAAACTGGGCGAAGTCGAGAGCCAGCCGATCACCGTGCAGGTGATCGAGAGTGACAACCGCGAAGAGAACAATGCCCGCGAACCGGTGTTCATCGAAGCCAGCCTCGACCAGACCAGCGTCTACGTGCAGGCCCAGGCCATCCTGACGTTGCGCATTTACCATTCGGTGTCGCTGTACGACGACAGCAGCCTGACGCCGTTGCAGATCGCCGACGCGCGCATCGAGCAACTGGGCGACATGCGCACCTACGAAAAAGACATCAACGGTGTGCGCCATGGCGTGATCGAGATGCGCTATGCGATCTATCCGCAGCACAGCGGCTTGCTGAGCATCGCCCCGCAGACCTTCAGCGCCACACTGGTCGACGCCCAGCCCGCGCAGGACGCCACGGCGCAGGGGCCGAAACCGGGCAAACTGATGCGCGTCAGTTCCAGCGCCACGTCGCTGACGGTCAAACCGAAACCGATGACCTACCCCAGCGATGCGCCGTGGCTGCCGGCCCGCAGCCTGAGCCTGAGCGAAAGCTGGAACCCGGAGCCGGATCACACTCAGGTCGGCGACTCCCTGACCCGCAGCCTGACCCTCAAGGTCGAAGGCCTGGCCAGCTCGCAACTGCCCGCCCTGCCCGCCACCGAAGCCAACGGCCTGCGCCGCTACCCGGATCAACCGGTGCTGAACAACCAGAGCAGCGACCGAGGGCTGATCGGCAGCCGAGAAGAACGCGAAGCGCTGGTGCCGAGCCGCAGCGGTTCGATCGAGTTGCCAACGGTGGACGTGGTCTGGTGGAACACCTTCGAAGATCACCTGGAACACACCAGCCTGCCGGCGCGCACCCTGCAAGTGGCGAACAACCCGAGCCTGCAAGTCGACACCCCGGCCGGCAGCGCGCAACCGCTCAGCGCGGCCGACAGCGAAGCGTTGTGGTGGTGGAAACTCAGCACGTTCGTTTTCGCCTGCACCACCCTGCTCGGCTTCGGCCTCTGGTGGCGTGCCCGCTGGCAACCGGCGATCCTGCGCGCCGCACAAACCGGCCCGAGCCCGCGCACCCTGCTCGACGACATCAAACGCGCCAGCCAGGCCAACGACCCCCACGCCACCCGCCAGGCCCTCGACGCCTGGGCCCGTCAGCAACCGGAAACCCTGGCGGACATGGCGGCGCGGTTCGTGCCGCTGTCCGATGCGCTGGATGGTTTGAACGGCGCGTTGTACAGCGAGACGGGGCAGCATTGGCAGGGTGAGGATTTGTGGCGGGCGATCCGGACGATTCCGACGGCGGAGCGGGTGCAGGATCCGGTTGGGGATAGTGGGTTGCCGCCGCTTTATCCGAAGTAGCTCAGTAAAAAATAAAAAAGGGGCGGATTTATTAATCAAATAAATCCGCCCCTTTTTCTGCTTGTGCTTTGCTGCTCTCAAGAAGTGGTCAGATTTATTTACAACAGTAAGCAATAAATAAATCCGTCCTTCCTTTCCACCTCGCACCTTTCACCCATCAGCAAAGTCTTTCACACGAGCCAGGTTCTTGTAAATCCATCGCGCCGACAGAACCAATGCCAATGGAATCCCGACACACTTGAATACCAACCTGAAATCAGGCTCGAAAAAAACATATAGCGCCGCCATCAACAGTGAAACCACTACAAGAGAAAGCAGCAAAGACACCATGAACACAAACCAGACGACACACAACAAAACGACCGATCTGGCGAATATATTTCTACTTGCCACTATTTAGTTCCTTATAAAAGTCAGACGCCTTTCCAGTCACACCATACAGATACATACCCAGAGCGCTCCCGAAAGGCAAAGTCTTACCAAAAACAGGCACGACGAAATTATTATCAAATTTTTCCACTGTCACACCGAATAGCGACTTGGTGTTCTTTAGTCCGTCCGACGATATTCTCAAAGGTACTTTTACGAACCCCGACCCTGCACTGAAGAACAGATCCGCACCGCTGTATGCAGCAGATCCATACTCACCTCCAAAGTATGAAAATGCGTCCTTTACAGGATTATATCGGAAGGGCTCATCACCAAAGATGTGGTTATAAAAACCGCTACTGCCTTCTACAGCGTTACCTGCTCCAATCGTCGCCATAGGCCCTCCAAAGGCGCAACCTGCAACAGTGGCGCACAGACTGAAACCCGATACCACGGTTCCCACCCCGAGACCCGCCTGAAGAGCATCGGCTCCCAGAGGAAAGGCATCACGCGTTGCAAAATCCGAGACTGAATCAAAATAAGTATAGTCAAACAAACCCCTGTCACGCTGTGCATCAGCCCAGGTCAACTCATTGCTGAGCCCGGCCATATCAGCCTCCGTGAGGTAATTTGCACGATACTCGGCACTCCCCCTTTCATACTGGGCCCAGCACCGGATCATGTAGCAAGTCGCTTTATCGAGGTTTTCCTTTTTGAAGTCGCCCTTACTGGCCTCTTCTTCCTTGGCATGCTCTTCCTCCTCATGCCCTTGACGATTGAACGCCGTTGCGTATTTGGCAATGTCCGCCCCAAGCTGTACATCACCTCCGACGGCAGTCGCCGCCAGAATACCGGTCAATTGAGAAGCCATTAGTTCAAGTTGCTTGTCGCCCTTGGTCATTCCATCAAGAATTCCACTCAACGCTTCATTGGCGCCTGCTGCTGCCGCACCCGTTTTGAAATCTCCCCCAGTGATTTGAGCCAGCAACCCTCCCATCAGTGTATGGGCCAGTACTTTTTCGAAACTGCCTGTTGGATATTTCACGTAATCGCCGACAAAGTTGAACCCGGTTGCCATGGCGACGTTATTGGCTTGCGATGCAATCGCTGTCATCAGGTTTTGACCAAGGCTACCGCCATTGATGAGGGTGCTTACTCCGGCCTGTGTCGCGCTTTGGGCCAAAGAATACTTGATGTAGTCACCAATGCCGCTCAACTTTCCGAGATCGAATCCTTTCGTGATTCCTGCTGTGGGATTGGTCGATGCACCAAACGCCTCATCCAGATACCCGGAAGTGATGCCCGCTGTCAGGGCGGATGTAGCGTAGCCCTTCAGACTCTGGGTACTGGTGACATCTTTTACGACCGCGCCCAGATTGCCTTTATTGTTGATGGCGCTCACCGTCGCCGAGCCGGCCATCGAGGTCATTACGCTGGTTGCCATAACGTTCCCCCAGCCCGCTGCCATGGTCGCCGATCCCGCAGCCATTGCCGAGCCCGAGCCAGCTGTCGCACCCGCCATTGTGCCCGCCAGACCACTTGCCGCTCCGGCGGTCAATACGGTCATGACGATAATGATTGCCAGCATCGCGCCCTGACCCAGGCTCGAATTGCTGTATTTGAACGATTCGTGGGTTTCCTTGATCAGTTGCCAGTCCACGTCACCCCGTTGCTCGGCATCCTTGAGCCACGCAAGTTTCGGATCCGCCTTGACCATCGCATCAATGGCTTCGCTTACGGTTTGCTGGTTGACCTGTCTGACATCGATTTTCAGCCCGTCAACCGCATGGATTGCCAGCTTTCCTGCGGCCGTCATCTGGGTCTGTTTCAACGTCTCATCGGTGCTGCCTTTACCCGACATGGACGTCCAGGCCTGACTGGAACTGCTCTTCTCGTGGCTTTCCTGATGCAGATCCTTCACACCTTCGAACGTGACTGAGCCGCCACTGTTGATCGTGAGATCGCCACCACTTTGCAGATTCGCAGCCTGGTAACGCTGATCCCCACCGCTTGCCAAAACCATGTTGGAGCCAGACGTGATTTCACTACCGATATGAGTGACCTGAGTCACCTCATCGCGCTTGGTTTGTTTGGACCCGAATGAGCCTTTCTTCTTCTTGTCATACAACGAGTAGTCAGTGTCCTGCGCGGCAAGAATGTCCAGTCGGTCTCCGGCAACCAAGTACGCCTCGTCACCGGCGCTGATGCGACTGGAGATCACCGCCATGTCATCACCTGCACTCATTGCAACACTGCCACCAGCCTTGATATCGCTCATGACCTGGCTGACGTGATCTTCCTGCTTTGTAAGTTTCTTGCTCTTCGACAGGGAGTGCTCCTCATCTGCGGCCGAACTGATCGTCAAGTCACCGGTCGCGGCCATCGCGACATTGCGTTCAGCGTCAATCTTGCTGGCAACGACTGTTATGTCGCGGCCGGAGCGCATGGATACATCGCGACCCGAGTCCAGTTCCGAACCCAACTGAGTGACATTGCTGCTGTTGTGCCGACTGTCGTAATAGACGCTGTTCGCCACCTGCGCTGACGTCACGTTGATGTCGCGAGCTGCGTTGAACGTCATGTCCCGGCCACTCTGCATGACTGCGCCTTTAACATTGATGTCCTGGCCTGCCATTACCGTCAGATCATTGGCCGCTTCAATTCTTGCTGCGCTGTCGGCGAAGTCATGACTTTGAGAGGCGAGGCGGGTGTTATTGGTCTGGGTCGTAATGGTTCGCTCGTTAAGTACGTCTCCACGAATCGCTGTCACGTTTACATCCCGCCCGGTGATGATGCCGCCGGATTTGTTGACGACATCATTGCCCGCCAGAACATCCAGGCGATTTCCCGCCTCAATCACTCCGCTGTTGACAACGTCGTTACCGGCGATAGCCATCAAATCATTCGTCGCCTTCAACGTCCCGACGTTATCCAGATTCCCGCCGGCAATCAGCGTCACGTCCTTACCGGAAATCAACGCACCGGTCGGGCCGAGACGGCCGTTGGCCTGGGCCAGGTACAGCACCGGCACCAGCACTTTTTCACCGTTCACTTCGTGCTCTTCGAGCCAGACGATATCGTGGGTCAGCGCCGCCACCTGTTCGGCAGTGAGGCCCACGCCCATCGACAGGTTGAGGGCGTCCTTGCTGGCGATGGCGTTGTCCATCAGGTAGCGGAACATGTCCTCGTTGTTGCTTCGGCCATCGATGAAGGCCTGGCCGGTGCGCGCGGTCACGGCTTGCTGCACCAGACGCTGCTCGAAGAGTCCGTCACCGAGACGCTTGGCGCTCTGGTCCGGGTCGTAACCGAGTTTGCCGAGCAGGTAGTCCGAACTCATGAAGGACTTGAGATCGGTCAGCGCCGGGTTGGTTTCGATCAGGTATTTGTGGCCGTTCGCCGGGGCCTTGGTGTCTGGCAGGCCCGTCACGCGGGTGACCGGGCGACTGTCGATCGACTCCCGGGCGTCATTGCCACGTCCGCCCCTGCCGGGACCGGCCGGATTCACCGGAACGTTCACATCCAGCGTGCTGGCGACCGCTTTGACCATGGTCGGGTCGCGTCGAAAGGTATCGACGGCGCGCGTGCTGTCAGAGACCGGTGCAGGAGCATCGACCAGCAAATTGCGCGGACCGCCGCTGGTGCCTGCGACCAGATGCTGCTCGGCCTTGACCGACTCGCCGGTCATTGTCCAGGTGGGCGATGGACCTGTAGCGACTACAGGAGAAAGGTCACTGCCCCCCTGGGTGCTCAGACGGAAAAGACCTTTGTCGCCTACCGGCAAGGAGAAGCCCGGCAAGGTCAGTGGATTGACCTGCTGCTGGGCCAGCTCCGGTGGCAACTGGCTGTTGATCCTGATGACCGCTATGCCGGTGTTGCCAACCCGAGTGTCTGCGACTTTGTTGGTACCGCCAGTAGCGCCGTAATCCTGGTGGATGACGCTGTTCTCCACGTCCTTGACGGCGGTGATCGAAACGTTGCCACCGGCCTGAATGACAGCATTGCGGCTTGTACCTGTGCTCGCTGCACCTGTGCTGTCAACAGCGACTTCAGTGACGGACTCAGGTTTGTACTGAGTCAACTGAGCGGGCAGTTCGACCAGATTATTCTTGTCATAAAGAGATGGCGTTGTGGATTCAAAGCCATAGTTCAAACCAGGCAGTGCGATGTTATAGCCACGTAACGCACTGACCGTTGCGCCTGTCTCACTGTCCTTGAGACCCACCACGTTGTACCACTCGCCGTCCCGGTTCCCTTCTCTGACACGACCGGATGTCGGAATGGCTTTACGGATAGCACCCGCCGGATCGATGTAATACACATACGGGAAATCAGGATTGTTGCGCTGGTTGTAAGGCATTACGACGCTTTCGAAAAACCGTGGAGTATCGCCCGCTCCCATGGTCAGGACGTAAGTGCTTGTACGTTCGATGGTGCCGCTCTTGGCACCAATGTTTTTGAGGCTGTCGGCCGTGATGCTGATATTGCCGCCGGCAGCCACGGTGCTTTTGCTGTTAAGAAAAGTCCCGCCCTGGAAAACGAAGTCCTTGCCTACATTCAATACGGCAGAGGCGCTGGTATCAGTGTCAGTACTTTGATAAAGCTCATGAGCCGAAAGCGTGAAAACGAATGTCCCGCCGCGGCAGTCGTTGCAAATATTGGCAATGTAGCCAGAGACCAGTTTGCGGTCACCCGACATCACTGGGCCTTCGGAGCGGTTTTCGAAGACATCGGCATTCATCGTGAACGCGCCACCGCTCTCCATGGAACCGGAGATGTTGTAGACGCCTGCCGCCCTCGCTGCACCGCCGTAACCACCGACAACAACATTACCCAGACCGTAGAAATCACCATGCTGGTTGGTCAGATTGCCAACACTGAGCGTCATGTCCTTGCCGCTGAAGATCAACCCGCGGTCATTGAGCAATGAAGGGGTGTTGATGTTCAGGTTCTGCGCCGCACCCAACGTGCCGTAGTTGGCGACACTGCCGGCGTTCACGGTCAGATCTTCACTGGAGGTGATGCGGCCCGAGTTGACGAGCGATCCACCGGTACTGATCGTCGACGATCCACCAGCGGCGATGCTGCCGGCACCACCGATGTTGACTTGCGCTGCACTCAGGTTGAGACCACGCTGACTCGACATACGCCCGTTGCCGCCATAGGCGCCGGTCAGTTGCATATGAATCAGGCCATCACTGGCGAGCAGTCCGTCGTTGGTCCAGTTGCCCCCACGTATCTGCAGAAGATCGGAGGCCAGCAGCTTGCCGCTGGCGCTCTGGCTGAACTGGCGGACGTTCACGTTCAATCGCCCGGCCTGAATCACGCTGGAGTTGTTCCAGGTGTCGGCCGTCAAATCCAGAAGGCCGCCGGTGGTAATGCTGCCGCCGGCACCGATCACGTTGGTCGTGGAGAGATCGAACTTGCCGCGACCGACGTGGTTGAGCTGCCCGCCACCGTTGAGGAAGCTGCCGACGGCCAGGGTCATGTCGGTGTTCGCGGTTTCCAGCACGCCATTGCGGTTATCCAGCAGGCCGCCGATCTGGAATTCGGTCTTGCCAGAGGTGCCCAGCGAACGCAGTCGGCCACTCTGGTTATTGACGCTGGCCGCTTTGACGGTCAGTCGGGTGTTGCTTTCAATGACACCCGCGCCGTTAATCAGCGCACCACTCAAGCCAAAATCGATGCGCTCGGCGGCGATCTGCCCGGCACCGTTGTCCAGACTCGTGCCGCTTACGCCAACCAGCCCTTTGGCGTAGATCACGCCATTACGGTTATCGAATGCAGCGGTGGTGATGTTCGCGTCGGCGCCTTGCGCCGAGATGCGCCCGCCATTGTTGTTCAGGCCGGCCAGTGCCGACAGTTTCAGGCCCTGAGCCTGAATGACGCCGCCCTGGCGATTGTTGTTCAGGTCGAAGCCATTGCGCAGGACACCGACGGTACGTGCCTCGAGGGCACCCTTGATGCTGGACAGAATCCCGCCGCGGTTATCGATGCTGGCCGCACCGACCGTCACGTCGCCTTCCTGAGCGATGATTTTTCCGCTCTGGTTATCGAGATCGCCAGTAACGTCGAGCGTCAGGCCGGTCTGGCTCTGGATCGAACCTTTGCCGTTGGCCAGGCTCGCCGCCTTGAGTTGCAGGCTGCCGGTCTGGCTGTAGATCAAGCCGTCGGCATCGTTGCGCACGGCGGCGCTGGCGGTGATCAACAAGCCATCCTTGGCCGCAATGGTGCCTTTGCTACCGTTGTCCAGCGAGCCGGTCAGCAGTTGCAGCGAACCTTGACTGGCGAGCTGGCCGTTGCGGTTGCTCAGATCGCTGACGCCTTTGATCACGACCGGACCGGTGCCCGCCAGTTTGCCGGCGTTGTTGTTCAGCTGTCCCGACAGGTTCAGGTTGATCGCGCCGTTGGCCGCGAATTTGCCCCCGCTGTTATCCAGGCTCGTAGCGTTGGCAGTGAGCGCCTGTAGCGCGTTGATGGAACCGTCTGCGTTGGTCAGTGCAGTGCTGGTGATGTCCAGTGCGGCGCCACTGTCGATCAGGCCGCCCTGATTGTTGTTGAGTGCGCCTTTGAGCGTGAGGGTCTGCCCTGCCGCACTGCTGAGAATGCCTTTGTCGCTGTTGTCGAGGCTGCCGGCATTGACGGTCAGATTGCCTTGCGAAACCAGAGCGCCGTTACCGCTGTTGAGCAGAGCGCCCTTGAGATCGACCGACACATCACCGTTGCGGCTTGAGAGCGTGCCGTTGGCGCGGTTGTCCAGGCTGTCGCCACTGACGCTCAACTGCTGCCAGCCCGAGAGCAAGCCGTTCTGGTTGGTCAGGGTCGTACCGCTGAGCTTCAGTTTCTCGCCGCTGATGATCTTGCCGGCATTGTTGTTCAATGCCCGGGCGATGACGTCGAAACCCAGGCTGCTGGAGATTTCACCGCCCTGGTTGTTCAGGTCGCGCAAGCGCTTGAGGGTCAGCGGTCCCTTGGCACTCAACAAACCATTGGTGTTGTCGATGTCGCCATTGGCCAGATCCACGGTAACGGCTTTGTCGCCCAGCAGGCGTCCGCCGTTCTGGGTCAGGGAGGTCAAGGTCAGGTCGATATCGCCGCCGGCGGAGACTTCACCGCCATTGCTGGAGTCCAGCGCTGACGCCGTCAGCGACAGACTGCCCTGGCTGTTGATCAAGCCTTTGTCGCGGTTGTTCAGGGCCATGGCATTGAGCGTGACGCTGCCGATGCCCTGCAAAACACCGCCCTGGTTATTCAGGTCGGCGCTGCGAATACGCAGCGCTTGCGCCGCACTCACCAGGCCGTCGCTGTCGTTGCGCAGCAGGCCATCGACAGTCAGGTCAAGATCACCGCGGCTGACCAGACTGCCGCCACTGCTGTTCAGACTGCCGGCACGGACATCGATCGATGCTGCACCGATCATGCCTTTGACGTTGTCCAGTGCCTGGGCGATGCGCAGCGTCAGGCTCTGGGCACTCAGTAACTTGCCATTGCCGTTGTCCAGATTTTGCGCCGCCACGGTAAAGGCTTCACCGCTGGAAATTTCTCCGCCCTGGTTGTTCACGCCATTGAGTTGCTGGAGCAACAACGTACCGGGGGCATTGATCAAGCCATTCTGGTTATTGAGCTGGCCATTGTTCATGTCCAGGCTCAGACGAGTATTGCTGAACAGTTTGCCGCTCTGTTGCTCGAGCCGTGTGACCGACGCCGTCAAAGCGCCCTGGCTACCAATCTGCCCGCCATCGCGGTTGGTGACCTTCCCCGCGACGAGGTTCAGGGTCTCGGCGCTGCTGAGCTTGCCGGTGCTGTTGTCGAAGTCGCCTGTGGTGACGCGGGCCGCGCCCTTGGCGCTGAGTGTGCCTGCCTGACGGTTGTCGAGGCCGGTGCTGTCGAGCACCAGCGCCCCATCGGTGACCACCGCACCGCCCTGGTTATCAACGCTGCCGCGACTCTCGACTGTCAGGTCCGCAGCGCTGGAAAGGCTGCCCTTGATGTTGGTCAGTTGCGAGGTTTTGACCGTCAGGGCGCTTTCGCTGCTGACCTTGCCCTGGCTGTTGTCGAATGCACCGGTCAGCGTCAGTCCCATGGCCTGCTGGCTCAGCAGTTCACCACCACTGTTGTCCAGCGATTTGCCGTGCAGATCGAACGAGGTGCCGGCATTGATCAGACCCTTGTTGCGGTTGATCAATTGCTCGACAGTGAGCGTCAACGACTGGCCGGTGAAGATCTTGCCGGCGTCACTGTTGTCGAGTTTTTTGCCGGTCACCTGCAGATCGCTATTGGTGCTGATTTCACCGCCGCGGTTATCCACGTCGTCGACGTTCAAGGTCATCGCCTTGGTCGAGCCGAGCAGTCCGCCCTGACGGTTGTCGAGCAGGTCGGCATCGAGTTTGAGGACGCCGGTGGCGATCAACTGGCCGTCCTGGTTATCGAGCTTTTTCGCCTGTACGGTGGCATCCGACTTGCCGGCGATGCTGCCGCCACGGTTGTCCAGCGTCTGCGCCGTCAGTTCGAGTTTGCCGTCGGCAATCACCGTACCAAGCTGGTTATCCAGGGTGTTGTCGGTCGTCAGTGTCAGTGGGCCACGGCTGCTGATCAAGCCTTCATTGTTGTCGAGGCTGCCGCTGTGACTGTCCAGCGATGCCCCGGAAATAACGCCTTTGGCGTTGTTCAGCGCCTGCGCAATGCGTACGGTCAAGCCCTGCTGACTCAGCAGTTTACCGTTGCTGTTGTCCAGGTCATGGGCGGTCAGTGCGAAGGCTTGCTGGCTGGAGATTTCGCCGCCCTGGTTGTTCACGCCATTGAGTTGCTTGAGCAGCAATTCGCCGGGCGCATTGATCAGACCGTTCTGGTTGTTCAACTGGCCGTTGTTCAAATCAAGACTCAGGCTGGTCTTGCTGAACAGTTCACCGCCCTGCTGATCGAGGCCGGTCACCGACATGGTCATGGCTTGCTGACTGGCGATGCGGCCTGCAGCGTTGTTGACCTGCCCCGCCGTGAAGTCCAGCGTTCCACCGCTGATCAGGCGCCCGCCCTGACTGTTGTCGACATCGCCGCTGTCGATCCGGCTGTTGTCCTTGCCGGAGATCAGACCTTTCTGACTATTGTCGAGACTGGCGCTCTTGAGTTTCAGAGTGCTGTCGGTGCTGATGGAGCCCCCCTGATTGAGCAGCGCGCCAAGACTGGTCAACGCCAGGGCGCCGGCGCTGGTCAGGTTGCCGGCATTGTTATCGACACGGCCGGCATTGAGGGTCAACGTGCCTTCGCTGCTGATGAGCCCCTGGCCGTTGAGCATTGCATCGTCCAGCGTGACGACCAGGCCTTTCAAGCTATCGAACGAGCCACCGGTGTTATCTAGCGTATTGCCGGTCAGTTTCGTCGCGCCGCTGGCGACGATCATGCCTTTGTTCTGGTTGATCAATCGGGTAACAGCAAGCTCCAGATCGCTGGCCGCGAGAATCTTGCCACCGTCGCTGTTGTCCAGACGCTGGCCCTTGATATTGAGCAACAGGCTGCCAGATAGCTCGCCCGCCCGGTTATCGATGTCATCGACCGCGAGAGTCAGCGCTTTTTTGGTGCCGATCAGCCCGCCGTTACGGTTGTCGAGTGTGGTGCCGGTCAGGCTCAGATTGCCCTGTGCGACCAGTGCGCCGCCCTGCTGTTGCAGCAGGCCGATGGTCGCGGTCAAGTCGCCCTGGCTGGAGATCCGCCCTTTGGCGTTCTGCACCTCGCCGGCCTTGATACCCACCGGGCCGACAGCACTGACCAGGCCACTGCTGTTGTCCAGGCGCGTGCCTGCGTATGTGATGCCAGCCTTGCCGATGATCAGACCGTTGTCGCGGTTATCCAGTCGATCGACGTTCAGCGTCAGTTGCCCGTCGCCTTGCAGCGCGCCACCACGGTTGTCTGCCGAATCACTGCGCAAGGCCAGCGTGCCTTTGCCGATGACCTTGCCGTCACGGTTGTCGAGATGACCGGCCTGCGCGTCAATGGCGCCCTTGGCGGTGATTTCGCCTTTGTTGCGGTTGTCGAGCAAACCGCTGACCCGCACCACAAGACCGCCATCGCTGACCACGACCCCGGCGTCGCGGTTATCGAGACTACCGGCCTTGAGATCGAGAGCAACGCCGGAACCGAGCATGCCGTCGCGATTGTCCAGCGCGGCACTGAGATCAATGTTAAGCCCCAGATCACCCAGGATCTGACCGCCGAGGTTGTTGACGGAGGTTCCGCTGAGTCGAGTGATACCGGAACTCGAAACCTGGCCGTTGCTGTTGTTCAACTGACCGATCGTGGCCGTCAGGTTACCCTTTGCGTCGATCAAACCTTGGCTGTTGAGCACTTGATTGGCGGTCACGTTCAGCGCGCCTTTGCTCAGCACACGCCCGTCATTCTGGTTGTCCAGCGTCCCCGCAACGATGCTTGCGATCTGCGCAGCGCTCAGCGTGCCGCCCTGGTTACTCAGCACCTGCGCGGCATTCACCGCCAGATTGCGGCTGGCCACCAGGCTCTTGCCACGGTTGTCGATGTTTTGCGCGCTCAGGCTCAGATCACCATTGGCATTGCGACTGCCATCAGCATTGACCCCGGCTTCAATGGCCCCGGCGTTGGTCAACTGACCGCCCGCACTGAGGCTGATGCTGTCCCGCGCCGCGAGAGTCTGTCGGTTGGTCAGATCGCCCTGAGTCTGTACGTTCAGCGAGGTGCCGGCGTAGACCGCCGAGCGGGTCTCCAGGCTGGCGGCCTTGACGTTGACCGCGCCGGTGGCCGAGGTTTCGGCCAGGCTCAACTGGCCGTTGGCGTCGAGCTGGATGTCGCCGCCGCTGGCGATCAGTTTGCCGTCGAGCTTCACCCCGACCCCGGCTTCGGTGCCGACCAGTTTGATCGCACCGGCGTACATGCCGCCCAGCGCCGAGGAGTCGATGGCCAGTTGCGGCTTGGCGCTGCCGTCGTCGGCGCGGGCCGTGGCGTTGAGGTTGTTGGCGTTGACGTCGTTGCGCCCGGCAACGATGGTCAGGTTTTTCGCCTGGATCTCGGCGTTGATCTTCGCGCTGCGGGTGATGATTTCGAAGCGGTCGACATTGGTTGCGTTAAGCCCGGCGCCTTCGATGGCGACGCTGCCCTGATCGACCTGGAAACGATCCAGCCGACCGCTGCCATCCAGCACCGGTTTGCCGGTGGTAAGGGTGACGCGTGGTGTGTTGATGAAACCGCAACCGTTGCAACTGATGCCGTACGGGTTGGCGACGATCACCCGCGCCGACTGCCCCGCCACTTCGGTGTAACCGCGCAACTGGCTCGAGCTGCCACCGATGACTTCGTTGAGGATCGCCTGTGCCGAACCACTGTTTTTCAGGTGCGGGTTATCAATGATGTAGCCGCCCAATTGAGTGGACGAAGCCTGGTTGGAACCGTTGTTGAGGATGACGCCCTGCGCGCTGACGTTGTAGTCATGAAACTGGTTGTGCGACAGACCCGCCCCGTTGGGCGTGGCGATGTTGATGATCTGCACGCCGTTGCCGGCGCGGTCGAGCGTAGTGCCAGGGTTGGCCACCACAATGCCGTCGGCCTGTGCCCACATCGGTTGCCAGAACATGACGTTGGCCAGCAAAAACGCCAGTCCTCGCTTGGGCATACCGCAGAACTGATCACGGCTTTTTACGGCGGCAGATGGCAGGCGAGCGAGAAAGGAGAACTGACGAACGTCCATGTAAAGGTCTCAATGCACAGGCAGGATGGGCGATTTGAAGGCAGGCGCGACGATCCCGACGGGGTTGCGGATGGCGCCCGTCAGAGCAAAATCGGATAGGGAGAAAGTTGCGCAAGGCGATCAAGCGTTGCCCGGACGATCACGGCAAAAGCCATGAACGCCTGTTCGTTCCCTCGTAGCGGCACACTGATATCAAATTAATGGCGCGATATTAGATGGCCACTATTTTGGCGTCAATTATTGAATGCGACGACCCGGCGTTGCCGACGAACGGTCATCATGCCGTCAAATACCCTTCAACTGACGTCCCCGGGCAGGGTCAGCGCCTCCTGGCGCAATAATCTGTAAACTCTCCCCTCTTTCGCCGCCCCTCTCATCCCGGTGGACATCACCTCTTTATATTGCGGAGTCAGCCTTGCGTCTGTTTCACACCTCCGACTGGCACCTTGGGCAGAACCTGCACGGCCAGGAACGCGATTTCGAGCACGCCTGTTTTCTCGAGTGGCTGCTGCGCCAATTGAAGCTGGCGCAGCCGGACGTGCTGCTGATTGCCGGCGACATCTTCGACACGGTCAATCCACCGGTCAAAGCCCAGGAACGCCTCTACGACTTCATCGTCAGCGCCCATGAACAGCAGCCGTTGCTGACCATCGTGATGATCGCCGGCAACCACGATTCCGGTTCGCGGATCGAACTGCCCGCGCCGTTGATGCGGCGTTTGCGCACCCATGCGCTGGGCCGGGTGTTGTGGCTGGATGACGGACAACTGGATGCGGAGCGTCTGTTGTTGCCGCTGCCGAATGCGTCCGGCGAGATTGCCGCGTGGTGCCTGGCGCTGCCGTTCCTGCGGCCTGCCGAAGTGACCGGCGCGCATCTGGGCGACAACTACCTGCGCGGCATAGGTCAGGTGCATGAATGGCTGATCGAAGCAGCGAATGCCAAGCGCCAACCGGGCCAGGCACTGGTCGCCATCAGCCACGCGCACATGGCCGGTGGTTCGGTATCGGAAGACTCCGAGCGCAGCCTGATCATCGGCAACGCCGAAGCCCTGCCCGCCAGCCTGTTCGGGCCGAGCATCAGCTATGTCGCACTCGGCCATTTGCACAAGCCGCAGAAGGTCAACGGAGAAGAACGGATTCGCTACAGCGGCTCGCCGATCCCGTTGTCGTTCTCGGAAATCGCCTATCAACATCAGATTCTCGACATCGTGCTCGACGGCGAAACCCTGGTCAGCGTCGAGCCAAAACTGATCCCTCGCGCGGTCAATCTGCAACGCCTCGGCCCTGCGCCGCTGGCCGAAATTCTGCTGCAACTGGCGGACCTGCCGAATATCGACCTGCTGGCCGAAACCCAGCGCCAGCCGTGGCTGGAAGTGCGGGTACGCCTCGACGAACCGCAGCCGGATCTGCGCCATCAGGTCGAAAGCGCCCTGCAAGGCAAGGCTGTGCGACTGGTGCGAATTGCCGCCGAATACGCCGGCAACCGGGGCGCTGACGGCGCCGAGGACGGCAGCGCGCTGATCGAACTGGACCAGCTCACGCCGCAGGAATTGTTCAGCCGCGCCTGGCTCGACAACTACGGCAGCGAGGTCGATGAGCAAACCCTCAAGGACTTCGCCGAGCTGCTGCAAGACGTCCAGATGGAGGGCGAGCAGCCATGAAGATTCTCGCCATTCGTTTGAAGAACCTCGCTTCGCTGGCCGGCCCGTTCGAGATCGACTTCACCGCCGAACCGCTGGCCAGCGCCGGACTGTTTGCGATCACCGGCCCGACCGGCGCCGGCAAAAGTACCTTGCTCGATGCGCTGTGTCTGGCGCTATTCGGCGCCGTGCCGCGTCTGAACAACACCGGGCGTGACGCCAAGGTGCCGGACGCCGACGGCGAAATCGCCACTGGCGACCCGCGCACCCTGCTGCGTCGCGGCACGGGTGAAGGTTTTGCCGAGGTGGATTTTGTCGGCGTCGATGGCCGTCGCTATCGCGCGCGCTGGGAAGCCAACCGCGCTCGGGAAAAGGCCGGCGGCAAGTTGCAGGCCAGCCGTCAGAGCCTGCGCGACATCGATCAGGATCAACTGCTCGCCAGCCAGAAAGGCGAGTACAAGACTCAGCTTGAAGCCGCGCTGGGCCTGAACTTCGAACAATTCACCCGCGCCGTGCTGCTGGCCCAGAGCGAATTCAGTGCGTTCCTCAAAGCCGACGACAACGACCGCAGCGAACTGCTGGAAAAACTCACCGATACCGCGCTCTACACCCGCCTCGGCCGCCGCGCATTCGACAAGACCAAGGAGGCCCGCGAAGCCCACAAGCAGTTGCAGGATCAGGCTACCGGCGTGACCCCGCTGGCCCCCGAGGCTCGCGCAGAACTCGACGAGCGCTTCAATGCCGCCCAGCAACAACTCAAGTTGCAGCAGGCGCAGCTCAAACAAATCGAGCAGCAGCACGACTGGCTCAAGGAACTGCTGCGGCTGCAAGACTCGCAACAGGCTGCCGCCGAACAACTGCGCAGCGCCGAGCACGAAAGGGAGTCGCTGGCCGGTGAGCGTCTGAAGCTCACCCGCCTCGAACAACTTGCCCCGCAACGGCACCAGTTCGCCCGCAAAACCGAACTTGATACCCAGCTGACGCCACTCGCTGCACAGATCCACGCGCATACCCAGCAACATAGCGAGCTGACCGAGCGCCAGACGCGACTGGAACAGGATCTCGCCGCAGCGCAGATCGCCCTGACCCAGGCGCAAACGCAGCTGAGCGAAAGCGCGCCGCTGTTGCGCCAGGCTTTCGAGGAGCAAAGCACCCTCGCCCGCCTTGCCAAGGACGTTGCGTCCGGCACCGAAACGAAGCACGCCGCAGAGCAAGCCTGCACTCAGGGCCAAAGCACGATCCAGTCCCTGCTCGATCAGCAAAAACAGGTCGCCGAACGCTTGCAGCGCATTGCCGCTGATCTTGAGCAAAGCGCTCACTTGGCACCATTGAGCGAAGCGTGGAATGCCTATCGCGACCGCTTGCAGCAACTGATGCTGATCGGCAATCGGTTGAACAAGGGCCAAGGTGAACTGGCCTCTCTCGAAGAAAACGCCACTCGCGCCAGCGAAGCGCTCGCCACGCAGAAGCAACAGCTGGAAGTATTGTTCAAGGAGGCTGGTGCCGAACCGGACGCGGTCGCCGAACAGATCGGCATCCTCGGCACTCTGTTGCAGGACAACCGCAAGCAACTGCGCGCCATTGAAGACCTGACGCGCCTGTGGGCCAGTCAGCAGGAGCTGGACAAGCGCAGTGCCGAGCTGCAACAGCGTCAGCTCGATGCGCAACAGGAGCGCGAGCGCCTGACCCAGGACGGGGTGAAAACCAAGTCCGAGCTGACCGTCGCCGAACAGACTCTCAGTGTTACCCGTGAATTGCTCGAACGTCAGCGTCTGGCCCGCAGTGCCAGTGTCGAAGAGTTGCGCGCGCAGTTGCAAGACGACCAGCCGTGCCCGGTTTGTGGCAGCAACGAGCATCCGTATCACCAGCCGGAAACCCTGCTCCAAAGCCTGGGTCGTCACGACGAAAGCGAGCAGGCCAGCGCGCAGCAAGTGGTCGATCAGTTGAAAGAAAAACTGACCGAGCTACGTGCCAGCGTCGGTGGCGTGATTGCCCAACAGAAAGAGTTGCTGCAACAGCAGGAACAACTGGCTGCTCAGCAACAATCGCTGACGCCGAGCATCGAGGCGCATCCGCTGGCTGCGTCGTTGCTGAATCAGGACAGTGACAAGCGCGCCGCGTGGCTGACTCGCCAGAACGATCAACTGAACCAGAGCATCACCCAGGACGAACAGCGCCAGACCGCCCTGCTCACGTTGCAACGGGATGCGGCGCGGCTGACCCAGCAATTGCGTCAGGCCGAGACGGCGCACCAGCAAGCGTCGCAGCACCTGAGCAATCAGCAGCGCGAGCTGAGTGCTGATCGCCAGCGTCTGGATGAAGAACTGGCGGCCTTCGCCACACTGCTGCCGAGCGACACCCTCGAAGCCCTGCGCGCCGAACCGGCCGCGACCTTCATGCAGCTTGACCGGCAGATTGCCGAACGTCTGGCGCAAGTCGATCAGCAAAAGGAAGAAATGGCCGAGCAGCAACAACGCCAGCAGACGCTTGAGAAAGAACAGGATCGCCAACAGGGCCGTGTGCAGCAGCTGCAAAACGCTGAGCAGCAGCTCAACGCGCTGACCGGGCAACAACAGGCCAGCCAGGAAAAACTGGCGCACTTGTTGGGCGATCACAGCTGCGCCGAACATTGGCAGCAGCAACTGGAACAGGCCGTGGAGCAGGCGCGCAACGCCGAATCCACGACGACTCAGGCGCTACAGGAAGCGCGTACGCAGCTGGTGCAAATCGGCGCTGAACTCAAAGCGCAGCAGGAACGTCTGCAAGCGCTGGAAAGTGAAGACCGCGATCTGGCCGGCAAGATTGCCGACTGGCGCGGCCGTCATCCGGAGCTGGATGACGGCGGCCTCGAAGACCTGCTGCGGATTGATGACGCGCAAGTCGACGAACTGCGCCAGCGTTTGCAGCGCAACGAAAAAGCCGTTGAGCAGGCCAAGGTGTTGTTGCAGGAGCGCGAGCAACGTCTGCTCGATCATCAGGCCCAACACAACGGCAACTTGGATGCCGAACAACTCGCCAGCGCCCTCGCCGACCTGCAAAACCAGTGCACGGCCAGCGAACAGCAATGCGCCGAACTGCGCGCCGAGCAGGCCGAAGACCAGCGCCGCCAGAACGCCAATCAGGCGCTGGCGCAGCAGATCGCCGACGCCTATGCCGAGTATCAGCGCTGGGCGCGGCTCAATGCGCTGATCGGCTCGGCCACCGGCGACACCTTCCGCAAGATCGCCCAGGCCTACAACCTTGACCTGCTGGTGCATCACGCCAACGTGCAGCTGCGGCAACTGGTCAAGCGCTATCGCCTCAAGCGTGGCGGCAGCATGCTCGGCCTGCTGGTGATGGACACCGAAATGGGCGACGAACTGCGCTCGGTGCATTCGTTGTCCGGCGGCGAAACTTTCCTGGTGTCGCTGGCGCTCGCCCTGGGCCTGGCCTCGATGGCGTCGAGCACGTTGAAGATCGAATCGCTGTTCATCGACGAAGGTTTCGGCAGCCTCGATCCGGAATCCCTGCAACTGGCCATGGACGCCCTCGACGGCTTGCAAGCGCAGGGCCGCAAGGTCGCGGTGATTTCCCACGTGCAGGAAATGCACGAGCGGATTCCGGTGCAGATTCAGGTACAGCGCCAGGGCAACGGTCTGAGCACACTGGAGGTGAAATGAACACGCTGTATTCCTTCCGCCGCTGCCCGTACGCGATGCGGGCGCGGATGGCCCTGCGTTATTCGGGTGTGCCGGTGGAGATCGTTGAAGTCAGCCTCAAGGCTAAACCGGCGGAGATGCTGGCGATTTCGCCCAAGGGCACGGTACCAGTGCTGGATGCGGGCGGTCAGGTGATCGATGAAAGCCTGGAGATCATGCGCTGGGCGCTGGCGCAGAATGATCCGGATAACTGGTTGCTGGGTGGCGATTCAAGGATCGCCGAGTTGATCGAGGCCAACGATCAAGTGTTCAAGGTGCACCTGAATCGCTACAAGTACGCCGAGCGTTATCCGGAACAGCCGATGGAGGTTTATCGCGCCGAAGGTGCTCTGTTCTTGCAGAAACTGGATGAGTTGCTCGAAGGTCGCGATTACTTGCTGGCCGGGCATCCGAGCCTGGCCGATATTGCGCTGTTGCCGTTCGTTCGCCAGTTCGCTCACGTGGATCGTGACTGGTTTGCGCAGACGCCTTACGTGCGGTTGCAGGCCTGGTTGCAGCGGTTTCTGGAGTCGGAGCTGTTCACCGGCATCATGAAAAAGTAGGCACGTTACGCCAGCACTTCACACATGCCGATGGCCGAGCAATCCACTTCAAACGGGCCGAGAAAACCGCTGGGAGTTTTCACTGGCGGATTGCCGGCCAGCAGCCCCAGCGCATTGGCCCGTTCGATGTTGTGAGCGATGCTGTGGTTGGCCTCTATGGCCCGGGCCAGTCCACCGACCGAGCCCTGACCGAATCCCAAAAGCGAAGCGCCGTTGGTCATGAACGCCAGTCCGGCAATGACCCAGAGTCTGTAGCCTTTCATGCTCCGCCGACTCCCGCGAGTTCAGCTGAATCCACCGTCGCGTTCTGGGAGCGGAGTTCGAACTGGATGCCGGGATGGGCGACGTCGATCGGTGCTTCGAAGCTGTGTTGCGACTGCGACGCCAGACTGACAAACAGCACCATGACCAGGTACAGACCGATGGCCACGTAGGCGCCGCGCTTGGCGGAAGTGATGATTGAACTGGCCATGATGTGTGCTCCGTGGACAATGTTTCGAGGTCCACAGAATCGATCAAAAAAGCCGGGGTAACCACTCAGGGTTTTCCATAGTAACCATCAGCTTCGTTGATTATTTAGCCGGTCTATCTCACCGTTTGAAAATGGCTATCGCCGGTCGTTGCGCAGGCAAAAAACTGCCCAAGGCTGCGATCTTTTGATTTTGCTTTTTGGGAAACAAGATCAAAGGATCGCAGCCTTGGGCAGTTCCAGGGCGTGACGGAAATTTCAGTGTTGAGCTTTGTGATCCAGCGCGGCGTAGAAGTTGGCGCTTTGTTGCAGGTATTTCTGGGTGTAGCTCTGGGTGTGGGATTTTTTGTCGCTGATTTCAACGTTGGCACTGGCTGGCAGAGCCACGGTGGCGGAGATGGCGGAAGCGGCGATGATCGAGAAGAGATTGAAGTTCATGGCGGTAACCCTCGTGTTCAGTTGGCTTGCTTGCCCGGTTGGGCCGTGAAGCAAACTTAACGCTCGAGGGTTGATCGCTTGAAATGCTTTGCAACATTACCTGTTATCAGCAGGATTAATACATAGCTTCAGGCCCCGCAGACCGGGGCCTGCGGCTTATTGACGCACGAGAAACTTGAGGTCGCTCGGGGCGTCCATCGGCAGTTTTTGCACGGTTTTTCCCAGCAGACCGGTCTTGCCGTCGCGCTCGACCACGACAATCTGGTTGCTCTTCTGATTGGCGATCAGCAGGAATTTGCCGCTTGGATCGAGGCTGAACTCACGCGGGTGATCGCCTTCCACCGAACGTCGTTGCAGTTCCTTGAGCTGGCCATTGGCCGGGTCGATGGCGAACACCAGCAGCTGATTGGCGGTGCCACGGTTGCTGACGTAAAGGAATTTGCCGTCGGCGGACGCGTGCAGCGCGGCGGCGGCTTTGTCCGACGTCGGCTGGCCGGCAGCCAGATCGACCAGTTGCGTCTGGGTCAGGACGCCGTCCTTGTAATCGAACACTGCGACCTGAGCACTCATTTCCATGGTCAGCCAGGCATGTTTGCCGTCAGCGCTGAACAGCAGATGACGCGGGCCGCTGCCGGCTGGCAGTTGCACCGACGCGGTTTTCGCCGGGGTCAGCGGCAGTTCCGGGTTGGCTTTCGGGTCGAATTGGTAGATGAAGACCTTGTCCGCACCCAGGTCATTGGAGAACACGTAACGACCGTCCGGCGAGGACACCGTCGAGTGCACGTGGTTCGAGGCCTGACGCTCGGGATTGACCCGGCTTGCCGGGTGCGCGCTCATCTGCACCACCGGTTTGAGCTTGCCGTCGCTGCCGACCGGCAACACCGCGAGGGTGCCGCCCGGATCTTCAACCACCGAGTAGTTGCTGACGAACAAATGGCTGGCGTCGCCGCTGAGGCTCGAATGGGTCGGCTCGTTGCCCAGGCTCTGCACTTGATTGATCAGGGTCAGCGCGTGGGTCTTCGGATCGATGGAATAACTGCTGACGCGGCCGACCGGATCCTTCTGGCCAGGGCCGTTTTCGTTGACCACGAACACCCGGTGCTGATCCTTCGAAAGGGTCAGCCACGACGGGTTTTCGCTCTTGATCACTTGCAGCGGTTTGGCGGCGATCTGGCCGGTGGCGCTGTCGAAGTTCATCCGGTAGATGCCTTCGCTGGTGCCGGCGGTGTAGGAGCCCACCAAAAACTGGAAGCTCTCGGCCGAGGCACTGGAAAGGCCCATCGCGCCGACACTGCCGGCCATCAGCAATGGCCAGAATTTACGCATGTTCATTCAGTTTCATCCTCGTCGTCGGCACTGCTCAGTACGTCACCGAGGCACACCAGACGGTGTTCGCCAACGGTTTTGGTGTCGCTGGAAAAACCGACGATCAACCAGCTCTGCAGGTCTTCATCAAACGTCGCCGCCGCCACCTGAGCCGGGGTGAATTCCCAGTGCTTGGCTGTTCGGCCATCGATGCATTCGATGTGCAGGTTGTCGTCTTCGTCGAGGGCGAATTCGAAAGCGTGCAGGCCGTCGATTTCGACCATACCGCAGTGTTCGAGGGCGTTGAGAAGGGTGTCGGTTACGGCAGTCATGGCAATCATGTCTTTCAGGGGGAAAGGGCCAATGATAGCTCAAAGCCCCGCTCTTGATCGTTCCCACGCTCTGCGTGGGAATGCCTCAAGGGACGCTCCGCGTTCCAGCTCTCGAATGGGACGCAGAGCGTCCCGGGCTGCATTCCCACGCGGAGCGTGGGAACGATCAACGAAACGCAGCGTGGGAACGATCATGGCATGGGGCTTAGAGGGCTTCGCGCGATGGCTTGCCGTCGACCAGCCGCTGGATGCGCAACGGGTTGGCGTTTTTCAGCGGTTCCGGCAGCAGGCTGTCGGGGTAGTTCTGGAAGCACACCGGGCGCAGGAAACGATCAATCGCCAGCGTCCCCACCGAAGTGCCGCGGGCATCGGACGTCGCCGGATACGGACCGCCGTGAACCATCGAATCGCACACTTCGACACCGGTCGGATAACCATTGAGCAGGATCCGCCCGACCTTCTGTTCCAGCAACGGCGTCAGCTCCGTGAAGCGCTCGAAATCCGTCTGCTCGCCGATGATGGTCGCCGTCAGTTGCCCGTGCAGGCCCTGCAACGCCGCGCTCAACTGCGCCTTGTCGGCCACTTCGACAATCACTGTGGTCGGGCCGAACACCTCTTCCTGCAGCACTTCATCGCCATCGATCAGCAGGCGAACATCCGCTTTGAACAACTGCGGCTGCGCCTGATTGCCCTGTTGCGGATTGCCCGCCAGATGCTCGACGCCGGTATGTGCCAATAGTTTTTCCAGGCCCTTGCCGTAGCTGCCGAGGGTGCCGGCATTGAGCATGGTTTGCGCCGGTTGATCACCGATCAGCGCCGCGACTTGCTCAACGAATGCGGTGAACTGTGGCGAGCGAATGCCGATCACCAGACCCGGGTTGGTACAGAACTGACCGCAGCCCTGCACCACCGACGCGGTCAGATCGCGGGCGACGGTTTCCGAACGTACGGCCAGCGCCTCGGGCAACACGATAACCGGGTTGATGCTCGACATCTCGGCGAACACCGGGATCGGCTGAGGGCGCGCGGCGGCCATGTCACACAGCGCCCGTCCGCCCCGCAGCGAACCAGTAAAACCAACCGCCTGAATGGCCGGATGCTTGACCAGCCATTCGCCGACGCCACCACCGTAGATCATGTTGAACACACCGGCCGGCATTGCGGTTTTCTCTGCTGCACGAATCAGCGCATCGGCGACCAGCTCGGCCGTCGCCATGTGACCGCTGTGGGCCTTGAACACCACCGGGCAACCGGCCGCCAGCGCCGATGCGGTATCGCCGCCGGCGGTGGAGAATGCCAACGGAAAGTTGCTCGCACCGAATACCGCCACCGGGCCCAGGCCGATGCGGTACTGGCGAAGATCCGGGCGCGGCAGCGGCTGTCGATCCGGCAACGGCAAATCGATCCGCGCACCGTAGAAATCGCCGCGCCGCAGGACTTTGGCGAACAAGCGCATCTGGCCGCTGGTGCGCCCTCTTTCACCTTGAATCCGCCCGGCCGGCAGTGCGGTTTCGCGACAGACCACGGCGACGAAATCATCGCCCAGCGCGTCCAGTTCATCGGCAATCGCATCGAGAAACTGCGCGCGGCGTTCGGCGCTGAGGCTGCGATACGCCGGATACGCCGCCGCAGCGGCTTTGGCGGCGGCGTCCACTTCCGCTTCCGTGGCCTGAATGAAATCGTGGGGCAGTGCTTCGCCCGTGGTGGCGTCCACGCTCTGCAGCTTGACGTTGCCCGCCGCACTGCGACGACCACCGATGTAGTTGTGACCGAGAATCTGAGTCATGGGATCTCCTTAAAGGGTGCCGATGCTGTCCGGTTCGAATGCCGCTGCGACCGGAGCGATGCCGTTGACCAGCGGTGCGCCGAATTCGGCCTGGCTGATCTCGAACACGTCGCCCGGCTGAGTGCGAATGCCATCGGCGAACGACAGGGTCGCGGTGCCGAAGAAGTGAATGTGCACGTCACCGGGACGCAGGAACTGGCTGTACTTGAAGTGGTGGTATTCGAGGTTCGCCAGGCTGTGGCACATGTTGGCCTCACCGCTGAGGAACTCGTTCTGCCACAGCACTTCACCGTCGCGCAGGATGCGGCTGGTGCCCGCCAGGTGTTGAGGCAATTCACCCGTGCGAAGTTCCGGGCCGTAGCTGCAACTGCGCAGTTTCGAGTGGGCCAGATACAGGTAATTCTTGCGCTCCATGACGTGATCGGAGAATTCGTTGCCCACCGCGAAACCGAGGCGATACGGCTTGCCGTCGTGGCCGATGATGTAGAGGCCGGCCATCTCCGGCTCCTCGCCAGCGTCTTCGGCGAACGGCGGCAGCGGGAACGGCTGGCCAGGACGCACGACAATGCTGCCGTCGCCCTTGTAGAACCACTCCGGCTGCACCCCCGCCTGCCCCGCCGCCGGTTTGCCACCCTCCACGCCCCACTTGAAGATGCGCATGGTGTCGGTCATCGCCGCTTCGTCGCCGGCCTGCTGGTGCATCTTGTCCCGGGCCGACGCGCTGCCGAGGTGCGTAAGGCCGGTGCCGCTGACCAGCAAGTGCGCCGGGTCCGGGTGATCCAACGGCGGCAGGATCCGCAGTTGGGCCAGCAACTCGGCGTAATCATGGCTGATGCCCAGGCCGAGGGTTTGCACTTGCTGCGCGAGGGTGCTGCCGGCCTCGATCGCGGCCAGGGCCAGATCGCGAACCGTGCGCGCATCCTGCACTTCACGCACCAGACCGTCCTCGACCACCCCGACACGGCGCTCGCCGCTACTCAATTCGAATTGAACCAGATGCATGATGTTCTCCTGTTAAAACAAATCCTGGATCGAATCAGGTGCGTGTCGCACCGCGTGCGCTCGCTGCAAATTGCTCGACTGGCAACACATGCTTGCGCTCCAGCAAGCGATAGACGACACCCGTCAGAATCAACCCGAACACCATCACCCCGGACAGGAAGTACAGGCCCGAAGCAAGGTTGCCGGTGTACTCCTTCAAGGCGCCGATCACGAACGGGCCGATGTAGCCGCCGAGGTTGCCCACCGAGTTGATCAAGGCAATCCCGGCGGCGGCACTGGCACCAGCGAAGAAGCGCCCCGGCAAAGTCCAGAACACCGCCGTGCAGGAAAACAACGCGAACGCCACCAGACACAACGCCGCCAGTTGCGCCACCGGCAACGACAACCAGGCGCTGAGGAACAGACCGATCGCACCCAGCACATAAAGCACCGCCAGATGCCCGTAGCGGTCGTTCAAACGGTCGGAACTGCGCGGAATGATCAGCAGGCCGATGATCCCGAAAATGTACGGCACCGAAGACACGAAACCTGTCACCAGATCGCTGCCGCCGAACTGTTTGATCAGGGTCGGCAGCCACAGGCCCAGGCCATAAATGCTCAGGGTCACCGGCAGATAGAACAGCGCCAGCAGCAGCACGCGTTTGTCTTTCAGCGCATGCAGTGGATTGCCGTGACGGGTCTGGCCGTATTCCTGCAAGTCCTTTTTCAGCTCGCCGGTCAGCCAGTCCTTCTCGGCCTGATCCATCCATTTCACTTGCTGCGGGCTGTCCGGCAGCCAGCGCAATACCGGCCAGGTCAGCAGGATCGCCGGGGTGCCGATGACGATGAACAGCCACTGCCAGCCGTGCAGGCCGAGGATGCCGTCCATGCCCAGCAAACCGCCCGAAACGGGGCCGGTGATCATCATCGCGATGGGTTGGGAAAGGATGAACAGCCCGAGGATCTTGCCGCGATGGCGCACCGGGAACCATTGAGTGATGTAGTAAAGAACGCCGGGGAAGAACCCCGCCTCCGCCGCGCCGAGCAGAAAGCGCATCACGTAGAAACTGTGCGGGCCCTGGACGAAGGCCATGCCGATGGTGATCGCGCCCCAGGTGATCATGATCCGCGCAAACCAGCGCCGCGCGCCGAAGCGTTCGAGCATCAGGTTGCTGGGGATTTCAAACAGAAAGTAGCCGATGAAAAACAGCCCGGCACCGAGGCCATAGGCAGCATCGCCGATACCGATGTCGGCGCCCATGTGCAGCTTGGCAAAGCCGACGGCGGAGCGATCCACATAGGCGATCAGGTACAGCAGGATCAGGAAGGGAATCAGTTTCAGCGTGATACGCCGGACAAGCCGCAGTTCCTGGCTCATGAGATCGGTCTCCGATTGTTGTTTTTATGGAACCTCGGGGAACGCCTCTCGCGGAAAACCGCCAGGGCCATCCCTCCGTCGAAAACGACTATATAGTAATACTAATTACGCAACAACACTTCCAAACCGTCGATTTTGCGCTTATGTTTAGCCGAAGCTCGCAAACAATAGTCTTACAATAAGAGAATCGATCATGTCTGATAAGAAACCCACCCTGCGCTCCGCCCAATGGTTTGGCACGGCCGACAAGAACGGCTTCATGTACCGCAGCTGGATGAAGAATCAGGGCATCGCCGACCATCAGTTCCATGGCAAGCCGATCATCGGCATCTGCAACACCTGGTCGGAACTGACCCCGTGCAACGCGCACTTCCGCCAGATCGCGGAGCACGTCAAACGCGGGGTGATCGAGGCTGGCGGATTCCCGGTGGAATTTCCGGTGTTCTCCAACGGTGAATCGAACCTGCGCCCGACCGCCATGCTCACCCGAAACCTGGCGAGCATGGACGTCGAGGAAGCGATTCGCGGCAATCCGATTGACGGCGTGGTGCTGCTGACCGGTTGCGACAAGACCACTCCGGCCCTGCTGATGGGCGCGGCCAGTTGCGACGTGCCGGCGATCGTCGTCACCGGCGGGCCGATGCTCAACGGCAAGCACAAAGGCAAGGACATCGGCTCCGGCACCGTGGTCTGGCAGCTCAGCGAACAGGTCAAGGCCGGCACCATCACGATTGATGATTTCCTCGCGGCCGAGGGCGGCATGTCTCGCTCCGCCGGCACCTGCAACACCATGGGCACCGCGTCGACCATGGCTTGCATGGCCGAAGCACTGGGCACGTCCCTGCCGCACAACGCGGCGATTCCGGCGGTGGATGCGCGGCGTTATGTGTTGGCGCACATGTCCGGCATGCGTGCGGTGGAGATGGTTCGTGAGGATCTGAAACTGTCGAAGATCCTGACCAAGGAAGCCTTCGAAAATGCGATCCGGGTCAACGCAGCGATTGGCGGTTCGACCAACGCGGTAATCCACCTCAAAGCCATCGCCGGGCGTATTGGCGTCGAGCTGGATCTGGACGACTGGACCCGCATCGGTCGCGGCATGCCGACCATTGTCGACCTGCAACCGTCCGGGCGTTTCCTGATGGAAGAGTTCTACTACGCCGGGGGATTGCCGGCCGTGTTGCGCCGCCTCGGCGAAGCCAATCTGATTCCGAATCCGAACGCATTGACCGTCAACGGCAAATCCATCGGCGAGAACACCAAGGACGCGCCGATCTACGGTGAAGACGAAGTGATCCGCACCCTCGACAATCCGATCCGCGCCGACGGCGGCATCTGCGTGTTGCGCGGCAACCTCGCGCCACTGGGCGCGGTGCTCAAACCGTCAGCCGCCACACCGGAACTGATGCAGCACCGTGGCCGCGCGGTGGTGTTCGAGAACTTCGACATGTACAAGGCGCGCATCAACGACCCGGAACTGGACGTCGATGCCAACTCGATTCTGGTGATGAAGAACTGCGGGCCGAAGGGTTATCCGGGCATGGCCGAAGTCGGCAACATGGGGCTGCCGGCCAAGCTGCTGGCGCAGGGCGTGACCGACATGGTACGTATCTCCGATGCGCGCATGAGCGGCACGGCTTACGGCACCGTTGTGTTGCATGTCGCGCCGGAAGCGGCGGCCGGCGGGCCTTTGGCGGCAGTGAAGGAAGGTGACTGGATCGAGCTGGACTGCGCCAGCGGGCGTTTGCATCTGGACATTCCGGACGCTGAACTGGCGGCGCGCATGGCGGATCTGCAACCGCCGCAGCAATTGTTGGTGGGTGGGTATCGTCAGCTGTATATCGACCATGTGCTGCAGGCGGATCAGGGGTGTGATTTCGACTTCCTGGTAGGTTGCCGAGGGGCTGAAGTCCCCCGCCATTCCCACTAACACCGCTGTCCCCCTGCCCTGATCGTTCCCACGCTCTGCGTGGGAATGCAGCCCGGGACGCTCTGCGTCCCATTCGAGAACTGGAACGCAGAGCGTCCCTTCAGGCATTCCCACGCGGAGCGTGGGAACGATCATTGCCTCGCTCCAGATTACGCCGTGCCTGCTATGATGCGCGGCATCTCCATCGCTCAGGATCGCGCCACTCCCCATGGATTACCGCAAACCTTCCGACCGTAAAAGCATGCACTCGCGCATCGTCCAGGAACTGGGCATGCAGATTGTTTCCGGACGCTTTCTGCCCTGCGACAAGCTGCCCGCCGAAGCCTTGCTCTGCGAGGAATACGCGGTCAGCCGGCCGGTGTTGCGCGAAGCCACCCGAGTGCTGGTCGCCAAGGGCCTGGTGTATTCGAAACCGCGCGTCGGCACCGTGGTCAAGCCACGCCGCGAATGGCACATGCTCGACCCGGACGTGCTGCACTGGCTGATGCAAAGCAGCCCGCAGAACGAGTTCTTCAACGTCCTCACCAGCGTGCGCAGCATCATCGAACCCGCCGCCGCCGCCCTCGCCGCCCAGCACGCCACCGATGCCGACATTGCGTCGATTGCCGAGGCTTACCAGCGCATGGAAGCGGCCCCGACGCCGGAAGCCTTGCTGCAACCGGATCTGGACTTTCACAGCCGGATTGCCGATGCGACCCACAACGATTTGCTGGCCAATCTGTGCAACATGCTTGCGGTGGCGATTGCCGAGGCGTTGAAGCATTCGAATCAGCGGCCGAATCTGCATGAACTGGCGTTGCCTCGGCACAAGGCGATTTTGACGGCGATCGAGAATCGGGATGCGTTGGGGGCGAGGCATGCGACGTTGGTGCAGCTGGATGATGCGCGCAGCGCCTTGAGTGTGGTGCTGGGGGCGGATCTTTCGTAAGCCTTTAGTCCGCCTGCCCTCACCCTAGCCCTCTCCCGGAGGGAGAGGGAACCGATCCGGGGATATTGGAGAGATACACCGACTTGAACTATCTGCCTTGAATCCGTAATCGACTCGGTTTTTCAGGTCGATGGTTGACGAAGCACAACTCGGTCAGTCCCCTCTCCCTTTGGGAGAGGGCTAGGGTGAGGGGGCTTTTGATCTCACACCATAAAAAAAGCCGCAACCCTTCAAGGTTGCGGCTTTTTCATTTCAGCCAACCGGATCAGTGAGCAAACAACGAATTGCCCTTCTGCCCCGCCAGTTTCTCCGGCTTGATCAGGAACTTCGCCAGTGCCGGCAATAGCCACAGCGCACCGAACATGTTCCACAGCAGCATGAAGGTCAGCATCAGGCCCATGTCGGCCTGGAACTTGATCGCCGAGAAGATCCAGGTGCACACGCCGATGGCCAGGCACAGACCGGTGAACAGCACCGCTTTACCGGTGGATTTCAGGGTCTGGTAATAGGCTTCCTGCAGCGGCAAACCGGCACGCAGGAAACTTTCCAGGCGGCTGTAGATGTAGATGCCGTAGTCCACGCCGATGCCCACGCCCAACGCCACTACCGGCAGCGTCGCTACCTTCACGCCGATACCCATGAACGCCATCAGCGCGTTACCCAGCACCGAGGTCAGCACCAGCGGCAGCACGATGCACAGGGTCGCCGCCCACGAGCGGAAGGTGATCATGCACATCACCGCCACGCAGATGTACACCAGGATCAGAATGGTCAGCTCGGACTTCTTGATCACCTCGTTGGTGGCCGCCTCGATCCCGGCGTTACCAGCCGCGAGGATGAACTCCAGGCCTTCCTTGTTGTTTTCCTTGGCGAAGTCCTGCACCGCATGCACGGCGCGATCCAGGGTTTCGGCCTTGTGGTCGTTGAGGAACACCAGCACCGGCGCCAGCGAGCAACTGTTGTTGTACAGGCCGTCGGCCCGGGCGATTGAGTTGTTCAGCACATCCGGGTTGCGCGACAGGGTTTCCCATTTCAGGTTGCCCTCGTTCATGCCCTTGATCATCTGCTTGGACACGGTCACCAGCGAGATCGCCGACTGCACGCCCTCGGTGTTCTGCATCTTCCACATCAGCTCGTCGATCGGCGCCATGGCTTCATAGCGCGAGCAGCCTTCGGACTTGGTCTTGACCATCACCACCAGCACGTCGGAACTGGTCGAATAGTTGCTGATGATGAAGTTGTTGTCCTTGTTGTAGCGCGAGTCCGGACGCAGTTCCGGCGCGCCCTGGTCGAGGTCACCGATTTTCAGGTTCTGGCTGTACCAGAGACCGCCGCCGAAGGCGACCAGCGCCAGGGCGATGGAAATCGGCGCGACTTTCGGGTTGGCGAAATTCGACAGCAGACGCCAGAACGGATGCTCGCGATGCGCGTCCTTCTTGCTCTTGGCGATGGCGCGCTTGCTGATGCCGACATAGGAAATCGCCACCGGCAGCAGGATCAGGTTGGTGAACACGATCACTGCCACGCCGATGGAAGCGCCGATGGCCAGCTCGCGGATCACGCCGATGTCGATGATCAGCAGCGTGATGAAGCCGACGGCGTCTGCCAGAATCGCGATCATCCCCGGCAGGAACAATTGACGGAATGTCCGCCGTGCGGCCGTCAACGCGTTGTCCGCCTCACCGGATTGCAGGGCGATACCGTTGATTTTCTGCACGCCGTGGGAAATGCCGATGGCGAAGATCAGGAACGGCACCAGCATCGAATACGGATCAAGGCCGAACCCGAAGAAGTGCATCAACCCGAGTTGCCAGACCACCGCCACCAGCGTGGTGCTCAACACCGCCACAGTGCTGCGCAGGCAGTTGGTGAACCACAGCAGCAGGATCAGGGTGATGACGAAGGCGATGCCGAAGAACATCACCACCATCACCAGGCCGTCGATCAGGTCACCGACCTTCTTGGCGAAGCCGACGATGTGGATCTTGACGTTGGGGTTCTGCGCTTCGAACTTGTTGCGGATCTTGTCTTCGAGCTCATGGGAGAACTGGCGGTAGTCCAGCGCCAGCAGCTTGCCCTGGTCCTGCGGGTCCGGGTAGGACTCCAGCAGCGGGATGTCGACGATGCTCGACTTGAAGTCGTTGGCCACCAGACGCCCGACCTGACCGGACTTGAGCACGTTGTTGCGCAGCAGATCGAGGCTGTCCTGGGAGCCGTTGTAGCTCTGCGGGATCACTTCGCCGCCGGCAAAACCTTCCTCGGTCACTTCGGTCCAGCGCACGCTCGGGCTCCACAGCGACTTGAGGCCGGAACGGTCGACGCCGGAGATGTAGAACACCTCGTCGTTGATCTGACGCAGGGTCTCCATGTACTCCTTGGAGAAGATGTCGCCATCCTTCGCTTCCACCGAAATACGCACGGTGTTGCCCAGGTTCGCCAGATCGTTGCGATGCTCCATCATCTTCTCGATGAACGGATGCTTGAGCGGGATCATCTTTTCGAAACTGGTGGACGGGCGGATCAGCGTGGCCTGCCAGAACAGGAAAATGCTGACCAGCAGGCAGATCACGATCACTGCCGGGCGGTTGTTGAAGATCAGGCGCTCGAGAAACGTCGCCTTGTCCTGATGATGAGTGCTCAAGGAAGTCATAGCCCCGCCTTCTTATTATTGATTCGGCTCATTTGCCCAGCTCGGCGCCGTTCGCAGTAGTCACCCGAACGCCACCCTGCCCGCTCAGGATCAGATTGCCGTTGCCGGCGGCGGTGACCGACGACAGCGAGATGCGATCCGGACGGTTGAACACGCTGAAGGTTTCGCCGTTGTCGCTGCTGCTGACCACCGAGCCGCCGTTGCCGACGATGACGATGGAGCCATCTTCGAGCAGTGTGGCACCGGACAGGCCGAACTCCAGCGAACCGCGCGCAGCTTTCAGTTCGACCTGCTCCCAGGTGCTGCCGAAATCGGTGGAGCGGTAAAGGTTGCCGCGCAGACCGTAGGCCAGCAGGGTTTGCGGCTGCGCCGTACCGATCACGCCGAACAGCGAGCCTTCGTACGGGCCTTCGAGTTTTTCCCAGGTCTGGCCCCAGTCGGCGGAGCGGAACATGCTGCCCGACTCACCGACGATGAACAGGCCGGCGTCTTTTACGGAAGCGATGGCGTTGAGGTGGAACTGGTCTTCGTTGTCGAGGCGGTCGCTGACGTCTTCCCAGTTTTTGCCACCGTCGGTGGTTTCCAGCAGCGCGCCGTAGGCACCTACGGCCAGGCCACTGTTGACGTCCTTGAACCAGACGTCGAGCAGCGGCGACTCACGCTTGAGGTCTTCGAACTGTTTGGTCCAGGTCAGGCCGCCGTCTTCGCTGGCGAGGATCTGTGCGTCGTGGCCGACGGCCCAGCCGTGCTTGTCATCGACGAAATACACGGCGGTCAGCAACTGGCGGCTCGGCACTTTGGCCTGGGTCCAGGTCTTGCCCTGATCGTCGGAATAGAGAATGTGCCCGCGATCCCCAACCGCCACCAGCCGGGTTCCGGCGTGAACGACATCGAGCATCAGGCTTTTCGAGGCCTTGGCCGATTCGGTGGAATAGACCACGTCGGCTGGCGCTTCGGCGGCGAGAACCGGCGCCGACAATGTGGCAAAGCCCAGCAGAGAGAGTGCTGTGGCCAGCAACGCGGTGTTGCGTAACGCCGGCGGGCGGCAACGACTCATAGACCTTCCCCTGTTTATTATTGTTGGTCATGGACCTTAAGGGCGCCGCAAGGGTGCTCACGGTGACTGCCTGGTCACAAGCATAGTCCTGAAACCCGCCATCCAGAGCCCCTTCGGAAGCTGGCTCATCCTATCGGGCATTCGAAACGTCTGACAATCGGCGCAACGTTATCTTTTGTTAACCGCGAAGGAGCGGGGTTGCGAGCGAATGGAGGGGTATTCGCCGGGTTGATGAACCCGCATCTGGACCCTCGTCAAAAATAATCATCCAGCTTCAACCTCTGAGCCGCGTCATCTTTCAGAACCCGGATCGACTGCATGTCGCAAGGCATAGTCTCGAAGACATAACCCTTGGCCCCGGGAATTGCGACAACCGCTTTTTTTTCACTGATCAATGCCGCTCTGGCGCCATGGGGCATCCCGGGGATGGCGCATTCGCGCGGATGAAGATGAAACGAGGCGAATACCAGAGCTTCCTGAACACCTTCTTCGACATGTTTGAGAACAAAAACCCACACACTCCATGAACTGCTGACGGTGAAAAGAGACACGCCGAGGACAATCCAGCGCATGGTCGCGCGCCTGATGTGGCTTCGACCGGATTTGTATTTTTTCCAGAACGGCGCTGACAGAGGATCGCGCTTCGCCGACTCGCGGAATGTCGGCTTCACTTCATTCATGAACATATATGTGACGATGACAATGAGACTGCCCAGCATCGTCGCGGCGTATAGCCAAGTGAATGCAAGTATCAGCAACGTCAGCGTCTTTTGTGCGACGGGAAACTGGGTGGCTTCGACTCGCGTGTAGTGAACGATGAAATAGTCAGCCCAGGCACTCGCAAACTGGCCGATACCCAACGTTATCAAGGCCGCGGTGAGGGCCAGCCACCAGAAGTTTTCCCTGAATTTGGCGACCAGATTGAAATATCTGATCGAGAGGACCAATGAACTCAGGCACAGGGTGACCCATACCTGCAAGACCACACTCAGATCCGCAGGGCTGCCCAGCCTGGTCCATAAAGCGAGCAACAGCAGCAGCGCCAGCGACACAAGGGTCAGCGCCGCCAGATACTCGTCGCCCCCCCACCATCGAATGCTGTAGTTGAGCTTCCAGGGCCAGTGTTTCGAACCTGTTCTGACAAACATCGGGCCATCCATGCAGCGTCTGGCCACTTCCAGTACGAAAGCGAAAATCAAATAGGTAGCAATGTAGGGGAGCATTGATCGCGAGCGTCCTTTCTCTCAGATCGGACAATGTTATCCCAAGCCTTCCGCTTATCCGATCAACGCCTCTAAACATTTGAACTGCCGCCCCTGAATGGCGTGGCGCTTGCGCATGCCGTCCATCTGATCTCGTACAAATTCGAATGGGAGGCTTGCACGATCGGTATTATGGTATACCATCAGACGCACAGACACTCTTTATCCCCTACGGAGCAGCTCATGAGTTTCGAAATTCGCAAGATCGTCAGCTATGTCGAAGAGACCTTCATTGAAGGCGGCAAGGCTTCCGACACCCCGGTGACCATGGTGGGCCTGGCCGTCGTGATGAAAAACCCGTGGGTCGGCAACGGCTTTGTCGAAGACCTCAAGCCGCAGATTCGCGCCAATTGCTCCGACCTCGGCGCGATGATGGTCGAGCGTCTGGTGGGCATCATCGGCGGTGCCGAGAAGATCGAGGCTTACGGCAAAGCCGCGGTGGTCGGCGCCGACGGCGAAATCGAGCACGCGTCGGCGGTGATCCACACCCTGCGCTTCGGCAATCACTATCGCGAAGCGGTCAAGGCCAAGAGCTACCTGAGCTTCACCAACAAGCGCGGCGGTCCGGGCACTTCGATCCAGATCCCGATGATGCACAAGGACGACGAAGGCCTGCGCTCGCACTACATAACCCTGGAAATGCAGATCGAAGACGCCCCCCGCGCCGACGAAATCGTCGTGGTGCTCGGTTGCGCCGACGGTGGTCGCCTGCATCCGCGCATCGGCAACCGCTACATCGATCTGGAAGAACTGGCCGCCGAAAAAGCCCAGTAATCACAATAAAAAAGGCATTGCAGGAGCGCTCCATGATTCGGCTCACCGCTGAACTCACCCCGGCCGGCACCAGTTATCTGGCGACAGGCGTTGGCCAACCCGTGGTGTTGATCCACGGCGTAGGCCTGAACAAAGAAATGTGGGGCGGCCAGATCGTTGGCCTGGCCACGCAATACCGGGTGATCGCCTACGACATGCTCGGCCATGGCGCCAGCCCGCGACCGGCCAGCGGCACCGCCCTGCTCGGCTATGCCGATCAGTTGCTGGAGTTGCTCGACCACCTGCAATTGCCCGAGGCATCGGTGATCGGCTTTTCCATGGGCGGTCTGGTGGCGCGGGCGTTTGCCCTGCATTACCCGGACCGCCTGAAAAGCCTGGTGGTGCTCAACAGCGTGTTCAACCGCAGCGAAGAGCAACGCGCCGGCGTCATCGCCCGCACCGCTCAAGCTGCCGAACACGGGCCCGACGCGAATGCCGAAGCGGCACTGTCGCGCTGGTTCAGCCGTGAATATCAAGCGGCCAACCCGGCGCAGATCGCCGCGATCCGCCAGACCCTGGCCGGCAATGATCCGCAGGGTTACCTGACCACCTACGAATTGTTCGCCACCCAGGACATGTACCGCGCCGACGACCTGGGCAGCATCCAGGCGCCGACGCTGATCGCCACCGGCGAGCTGGACCCCGGATCGACCCCGGAAATGGCCGAGCAGCTGGCCGCGCGCATTCCCGGTGCGAAGGTTGCCGTGCTGCCGGAGCAACGGCATATGATGCCGGTAGAGTCGCCACGGCTGGTGAACCAGACGCTGCTGGAATTTCTCGACACCGCACACGCCCGACAAAACCATATAAAGGGGATCGTTGCATGACACTCGCACGCTTCCAGATGTGCATCGGCGGAGAATGGGTCGACGCCCTCTCCGGCAAGACTTTCGAAAGCCTCAACCCGGCGCTGGCCGAACCTTGGGCCGAACTGCCCGACGCTGACGAGGCCGACGTCGAACGCGCCGTGCAAGCCGCGCAGACCGCCTTCGACAGCCCGGCATGGCGTGGCTTGACCGCCACCGCGCGCGGCAAACTGCTGCGTCGTCTCGGTGACCTGATCGCTGAAAACAAGGAACAACTGGCGCAGCTGGAAAGCCGCGACAACGGCAAACTGATCCGCGAAACCCGGGGTCAGGTCGGTTATCTGCCGGAGTTTTTCCACTACACCGCAGGGCTGGCCGACAAGCTCGAAGGCGGCACTCTGCCGCTGGATAAACCCGATCTGTTCGCCTACACCGTACACGAAGCCATGGGCGTGGTCGCCGCGATCATTCCCTGGAACAGCCCGCTTTACCTGACCGCGATCAAACTGGCGCCGGCATTGGCAGCGGGCAACACCATCGTGATCAAACCGTCCGAGCATGCCTCGGCGACCATCCTCGAACTGGCGCGCCTGGCCCTCGAAGCCGGGATTCCGCCGGGCGTGGTCAACGTTGTCACCGGCTACGGCCCGAGCACTGGCGCCGCCCTCACCCGTCATCCGCTGATCCGCAAGATCGCCTTCACCGGCGGCGCGGCCACGGCCCGGCACGTGGTGCGCAGCAGCGCCGAAAACTTCGCCAAGCTGTCGCTGGAACTGGGTGGCAAGTCGCCGAACATCATCTTCGCCGACGCCGATCTCGACAGCGCGATCAACGGCGCCATCGCCGGGATCTACGCGGCGTCTGGCCAGAGTTGCGTATCCGGCTCGCGACTGCTGTTGCAGGATGAAATCTACGACGAATTCGTCAGCCGACTGGTGGAGCGCGCCCAGCGCATCCGCATCGGCAATCCGCAAGACGACAACAGCGAAATGGGCCCGATGGCTACCGCGCAGCAACTGGCGGTGGTGGAGGGTCTGGTGGCTGATGCCATTGCCGAAGGTGCACGCCTGCGTCTGGGTGGCAAGCGTCCGAGTGGCGTGGGTGACGGCTGGTTCTACGAACCGACGCTGTTCGAATGCGATCGCAACTCGATGAAGATCATGCAGGAAGAAGTCTTTGGCCCGGTGGCTTCGGTGATCCGGTTCAAGGATGAAGCCGAAGCGCTGGCGATCGCCAACGACTCGCAGTTCGGCCTCGCCGCCGGCATCTGGACCCGCGATCTGGGCCGCGCCCATCGTCTGGCCCGGGACGTGCGTTCGGGGATCATCTGGGTCAACACCTACCGCGCGGTGTCAGCGATGGCACCGATCGGCGGCTTCAAGAACAGTGGCTATGGACGCGAAAGCGGCATCGATTCGGTGCTGGCCTACACCGAACTGAAAACGGTGTGGATCAACCTCTCCCAGGCGCCGATGCCTGATCCGTTTGTGATGCGTTAGGAGTCCTGCGACATGATCGAACCCGGCATTTACAAAGACGTCATGAGCTCGTTTCCGTCCGGGGTCACGGTGGTCACCACCCTCGACCCGGACGGCGGCATCGTCGGCATCACCGCCAGCGCCTTCAGTGCGCTGTCGATTGATCCGGCGCTGGTGCTGTTCTGCCCCAACTACGCCTCCGACACCTATCCGGTGCTGCGCGACAGCAAGCGTTTCGCGATCCATTTGCTGTCCGCCGACCAGACCGCCGAGGCCTACGCCTTCGCCGGCAAAGGCAAGGACAAGGCCAACGGCATCGAGTGGCATTTGAGCGAGCTCGGTAACCCGATCCTCGCCAAGGCCACGGCGATCATCGAGTGCGAGTTGTGGCGTGAATACGACGGTGGCGACCACGCGATCATCGTTGGCGCGGTGAAGAATCTGATCCTGCCGGAGCAACCGATGACGCCGATGATTTATCACAAGGGCAAGCTCGGCGCTTTGCCGACACTGGGTTGAGCGGAGAAACACATGAGCAACGAAAAGTACGAGCAAGGCCTGAAGATCCGCACCCAGGTGCTGGGCCAAGCCTATGTGCAGCGCTCGATCGAGAACGCCGACGACTTCACCCGCCCGCTGCAGGAAATGGTCACCGAATACTGCTGGGGCCACGTCTGGGGACGTGAAGGCCTGTCGCTCAAGGAGCGCAGCATGATCAACCTGGCGATGATCTCGGCGCTCAACCGCCCGCATGAACTGAAACTGCATGTGCGCGGCGCCTTGCGTAACGGCCTGAGTCGTGAGCAAATACGCGAAATTCTGCTTCAGGTCGGTATTTATTGCGGCGTCCCGGCAGCCGTGGACAGTTTCCGGCTCGCCCGTGAAGCCTTCGCCGAAGCCGACGCCGAGGCCTCCAGTTAACCCCTCGGCTGTTTTGATGCCCCTCTGGCATGGACAGCCACCTTAAAGAGCGGACCCCATGAAACGCCTGCCACTCGACGACAGCTTCAAGGTCAATCGCAACCCCGTCACCCTGCGCGAAATCGTGCTGGATAAACTGCGAAGCGCCATCATGAACTTCCAGCTGCTGCCGGGCGATCGCCTGGTGGAGCGCGATCTGTGCGATCGCCTGGGCGTGAGCCGTACGTCGGTGCGTGAAGCCTTGCGTCACCTCGAATCCGAAGGTCTGGTGGAATTCGCCGACGCCAAGGGCCCGCGCGTGGCGATCATCACCCTCGCCGATGCCGTCGACATCTATGAACTGCGTTGCGTGCTCGAAGGCCTGATCGTCCAGCTGTTCACCCTGCGCGCCAAGGCCAAGGACATCAAGGCCCTGGAAAAAGCCCTCGACGAGAACCGCAAGGCGCTCAAGGACGGCGAGTTGCAGCAGGTGATCGACTCGGTGCAGGGTTTCTACGACGTGCTGCTGGAAGGCTCCGGCAACCATGTTGCGGCCACTCAGTTGCGGCAGTTGCAGGCGCGCATCAGCTACCTGCGCGCGACATCGGTGTCCCAGGAAAACCGTCGCGGCGCCAGTAATCACGAGATGGAAAAAATGGTCGAGGCGATCAAGAGCGGCGATCCGCTGGCGGCGCATCAGGCGTGCGTCGATCACGTGCGCGCTGCGGCTGCCGTGGCCCTCGATTATCTGAAACGCAAACAGGAAGAGACCGGCGCCACTCCACCGATCACCCTGCCCATCGCGCTGAAAGAACCGCGCATAGGTCACTGACATGTTCAGCCCGAGCTTTTGCCCGAAATGCGGTGGCGCTGACCTCGGTCAGCAGGTGCCGCCGGGCGATACGCACGAGCGCCTGATGTGCCGCGGTTGCGGCTACATCCACTATGTAAACCCGAAAATCATCGCCGGCTGCATCATCGAGCAGGACGGCAAATACCTCTTGTGCCAACGGGCAATTCCCCCGCGTCCCGGCACCTGGACCCTGCCCGCCGGGTTCATGGAAAGCGGCGAAACCACCGAACAGGCCGCCCTGCGCGAAGTCTGGGAAGAAAGCGGCGTACGCGCGGAGATCGTCTCGCCGTACTCAATCTTCAGCGTGCCGAAGATCAGCGAGGTCTACATCATCTTCCGCGCACTCGCGCTGGAAATCACTGGCGAGTACGGTCCGGAAACCCTCGCCTGCAAATTCTTCGCCCCCGAAGACATCCCGTGGGAGCAGATCTACTACCCGGCGATCCGGCAGATCCTCGAACGCTACATCGAGGAACGCCAGGCCGGGGTGTATGGCATGTACATGGGCAATGACGACAGCGGCAAGATTCATTTCATGCGTTGATTAAACGTCACTTGCCAGAGATGCAGAGCTGGATCCGGGTCCTCGGCAGTTGCTCACTCAATCCGGCATCGCACGAATGATATCCGCCAAATCATCTTTGGTGATTTCATTGGCTTTGAGAGCAGCGGAGATGTCTTTCTTGGAGAGCGGGAAACGCTTGAAAATGTCCTTCAAGGTATCGGCATCAATATTGGAGAGCCAAAGAGGATCGATAAAAGATCCGCCATATTCAGGCTTCATTGGGACTTCTTCGTGGGCAATGGCACCTTTGTGATTCAGATACACCACATAACGATCGTGCCCTTCAGGAAAGCTTTTATCGTGATATAGCGTTGTCCCCATCGGCAGGACATAGTAATTGTCATCGCCACCTTGCCCCTCGATCAGCAGGGGTTCTTTGGTTTTAACCATCTCCAGATCGCGTCCCTTCGCACTGTTCCCGAAAATCAGAAAAGCCAGAAAGACTGCATTCACAAATAGTGCAGCCACTAGCCAGAGGCCCACTCGCCTACCTGAAAACATTCCTTTTGTCATGCGCATCAATATTCCCTTAGAGCACACCGTGCAAACCCGCAGGCATTAAATTCCGTCCGGCGGACGATCTCCTGATCCAGAAAAAAATCAAAGATCGCGGCCACGTTCGATTCTGTAGTTCCTGCGGGTTTACAAGCAAGACGTTACGGCGCCATCCCTTCAACGATGACAATCTCCGCCCGCGCCCATTCCTCGCGATAGCTCTTCGCTTCCTGATACGCCGCCGAGCGGTAGCACGCCACGGCCTGCTCATAACTGTCGAATTCAATCACCACGCTGCGCTGTGGCGTCGCCCGCCCTTCCATTGCTTCGCTGCGCCCGCCTCTGGCTAAAAACTTCGCGCCGAACTCGGCGAACGCTTTCGGCGCGCGCTGGGTGTATTGGCTGTAGTGATCGGGATCGTTGATGTCCACGTGTGCAATCCAGTACGCCTTCATAGTGACCTCTTGGTTGATTTTGTATTATGGTATACCACGAAATTCATCCACATCGAGAGTCCAGCATGGCCTTCAACAGCATCGAAGAAATCATCGAAGATTATCGCCTCGGCAAAATGGTGTTGCTGGTCGATGACGAAGACCGGGAAAACGAAGGCGACCTGCTGCTGGCCGCCGATCGTTGCACACCCGAGGCGATCAGTTTCATGGCCCGTGAGGCTCGGGGGCTGATCTGCCTGACGTTGACTGACGATCATTGCCAGCGTCTGGGGCTGGAGCAGATGGTGCCGAGCAATGGCAGCGTGTTCAGCACCGCGTTCACGGTTTCCATCGAAGCGGCGGTCGGCGTGACTACCGGCATTTCCGCCGCCGACCGCGCTTGCACGGTGGCCGCTGCGGTGGCGCCGAATGCCCGCGCTGAAGACCTGGTGCAGCCCGGCCATATCTTCCCGCTGCGCGCCAAGGAAGGTGGCGTGTTGACCCGTGCCGGTCACACCGAAGCCGGCTGTGATCTGGCGCGGTTGGCGGGTTTCACGCCCGCCTCGGTGATTGTCGAGGTGATGAACGACGACGGCACCATGGCCCGTCGTCCGGATCTGGAAGTCTTTGCGCACAAGCACGGGATCAAGATCGGCACCATCGCCGACCTGATCCACTATCGCCTGAGCACCGAACACACCATAGAGCGCATCGGCGAACGGGAGTTGCCGACGGTGCATGGCACGTTCCGTCTCATCACCTTCGAAGATCGCATCGAAGGTGGCGTGCACATGGCGATGGTCATGGGTGAATTGCGCCGTGAGGAACCGACGCTGGTGCGCGTGCACGTGATCGATCCGCTGCGGGATCTGGTGGGTGCCGAGTACAGCGGGCCGACGAACTGGACGTTGTGGGCGGCGTTGCAACGGGTCGCGGCCGAAGGGCATGGCGTTGTGGTGGTGCTGGCCAATCATGAGTCGTCCCAGTCGCTGCTGGAGCGCATTCCGCAACTGACTCAGCCGCCTCGACAGTTCAGTCGCTCGCAATCGCGGATCTATTCGGAAGTCGGCACCGGGGCGCAGATTCTGCAGAACCTGGGCGTCGGCAAGCTGCGCCACTTGGGCCCGCCGCTAAAATATGCCGGGTTGACTGGGTACGATCTTGAGGTGGTTGAGAGCATTCCATTCACCGAATGACCCTGTTTGCCAGATAGCCGGTAAGGCAAAGTGCTTGCACAAAGTTTGGAATACCATAATATGATATTCCATAGACCGGACGACCTGAAAAACCGTCCAGCTACTGCTCCCGACAGGCGGGCAACAACGCAAGCCCGCTCAAAAACACAACAATGAGGGCGTAAAAATGGTGTTGAACAAAGCTGCAACCGCGATCTTTTTTGCGGGACTGCTGAGCGTGACCGGTCAGGCCGCGATGGCCGCCGAGAGTGTGAACTTTGTCAGCTGGGGCGGTAGCACCCAGGATGCGCAGAAACAGGCCTGGGCCGATCCGTTCAGCAAGGCCAGCGGCATCACCGTCGTGCAGGACGGCCCGACCGACTACGGCAAACTCAAGGCCATGGTCGAGAGCGGCAACGTGCAATGGGACGTGGTCGACGTCGAAGCCGACTTCGCCCTGCGCGCCGCCGCCGAAGGCCTGCTCGAACCCCTCGATTTCAAACAGATCCAGCGCGACAAGATCGACCCGCGTTTCGTAAGCGACTACGGCGTCGGCTCGTTCTTCTTCTCCTTCGTCCTCGGCTACAACGAGGGCAAGCTCGGCGCCAACAAGCCGCAGGACTGGAGCGCGCTGTTCGACACCAAGACCTTCCCCGGCAAACGCGCCCTCTATAAATGGCCAAGCCCCGGCGTACTTGAACTGGCCCTGCTCGCCGACGGCGTAGCAGCCGACAAGCTCTACCCGCTGGACCTCGATCGCGCCTTCAAGAAACTCGACACCATCAAGAAAGACATCGTCTGGTGGGGCGGCGGCGCGCAGTCGCAGCAACTGCTGGCCTCCGGTGAAGCGAGCATGGGCCAGTTCTGGAATGGCCGGATCCATGCCCTGCAAGAAGACGGCGCACCGGTCGGCGTGAGCTGGAAACAGAATCTGGTCATGGCCGACATTCTGGTGGTGCCAAAGGGTTCGAAAAACAAGGACGCGGCGATGAAGCTCCTGGCCAGCGCCAGCAGTGCCAAGGGCCAGGCGGACTTCTCCAACCTGACCGCCTACGCCCCGGTCAACGTCGACAGCGTGGCGCGTCTGGACTCGACGCTGGCCCCGAACCTGCCGACTGCCTACGCTAAGGATCAGATCACTCTTGATTTCGCGTACTGGGCCAAGAACGGTCCGGCCATCGCGACACGGTGGAACGAATGGCTGGTCAAATGAAAATGGCGGCCACCGCGTCCCGTCCCTCCACTGCCACCGGGAGCGCCCCGAGCGCTGCCGGCCTGGCATCCGGCAAGGCGAGTGCAATGGCGCAAGCCCCGTCCCTCAAGCAACGCTGGCGCGGCGCCGGCAATCTCGCGCCGGCGCTATTGTTTCTCGGTCTGTTCTTTCTCGCACCGCTGATTGGCTTGTTGCTGCGCGGCGTGCTCGAACCGGTGCCGGGCCTTGGTAACTATGAGCAACTGTTCGCCAACTCGGCGTATGCGCGGGTGCTGTTCAACACCTTTTCGGTGGCGGGACTGGTGACCGTGTTCAGCCTGCTGCTGGGCTTCCCGCTGGCCTGGGCAATCACCCTGGTGCCACGGGGCTGGGGCCGTTGGATCCTCAACATCGTGCTGTTGTCGATGTGGACCAGCCTCCTCGCCCGCACCTATTCGTGGCTGGTGCTGTTGCAGGCTTCGGGCGTCATCAATAAAGCCCTGATGGCCATGGGCATCATCGATCAGCCGCTGGAAATGGTGCACAACCTGACCGGCGTGGTGATCGGCATGAGCTACATCATGATCCCGTTCATCGTGCTGCCGTTGCAGGCGACCATGCAGGCCATCGACCCGATGATCCTGCAGGCCGGTTCGATCTGTGGCGCGAGCCCGTGGACCAACTTCTTCCGGGTGTTCCTGCCGCTGTGCCGGCCGGGTCTGGCATCCGGCGGCTTGATGGTGTTCGTGATGTCGCTCGGTTACTACGTCACCCCGGCGCTGCTGGGCGGGGCGCAGAACATGATGCTGCCGGAATTCATCATTCAGCAGGTGCAGTCGTTCCTCAATTGGGGCCTGGCCAGCGCCGGCGCCGCGTTGCTGATCGTCATCACCCTGGTGCTGTTCTACGTCTACCTGAAGCTGCAACCGGAATCCCCGGTTGGCGCCAGTAACGCGAGGTAAGCCGACATGCTCCTGACGCCCAATGCCATGAGTCGCCGGATGCGCTTCGGCCTGTATTTCACCACCGGGCTGATCGGCCTGTTCCTGCTGTTGCCGATCGTGTTCATCGTCCTGCTGTCGTTCGGTTCGTCCCAGTGGCTGGTGTTCCCGCCACCGGGCTGGACGCTGAAATGGTACGTGCAGTTCTTCTCCAACGCCGACTGGATGAGCGCAGCGCTGGCCAGCCTCAAGGTCGCGGTGCTGACCACGATCTGCGCCGTCGCCCTCGGTTTGCCGACGGCCTTTGCGCTGGTGCGCGGACGCTTCCCCGGCCGGGAAATGCTCTACGGCCTGTTCACCCTGCCGATGATCGTGCCGCTGGTGATCATCGCCGTGGCGGTGTACGCGCTGTTCCTCAAGCTCGGCTACACCGGGACGATGTTCGCCTTCGTCGTCAGCCACGTGATCGTCGCGCTGCCGTTCACCATCATCTCGATCATCAATTCGCTGAAGCTGTTCGATCAGTCGATTGAAGATGCGGCGGTGATCTGCGGCGCCTCGCGCCTGCAAGCGGTGTTCAAAGTGACGTTCCCGGCGATTCGTCCGGGCATGGTTGCCGGCGCTCTCTTCGCCTTCCTCGTTTCGTGGGACGAAGTGGTGCTCAGCGTGATGATGGCCAGCCCGACCCTGCAAACCCTTCCCGTGAAAATGTGGACCACCTTGCGCCAGGACCTGACGCCAGTGATCGCCGTCGCTTCGACGCTGCTGATCGGCCTGTCGGTATTGGTCATGGTGATCGCCGCCGCGCTGCGCCGGCGCAACGAAATCAGCGCATGAGCGCCAGGAGTACGACATGAGTGCCGTGATCAAAGACGCATCCCAGCAGAGCGACAAACCCCTGGTCAGCCTGCGCAACCTGAACAAGCACTACGGCGATTTCGCCGCCGTGGACAACATCTCGCTGGACATCAAGGACGGCGAATTCCTCACCTTTCTCGGCTCCAGCGGCTCGGGCAAAAGCACCACGTTGTCGATGCTCGCCGGCTTCGAAACCCCGAGCAGCGGCGAGATCCTGGTCAACGGCCAGTCGCTGGTGAACGTGCCGCCGCACAAGCGCGACATCGGCATGGTGTTCCAGCGTTATTCGCTGTTCCCGCATCTGTCGGTACGCGACAACATCGCGTTCCCGCTGGCGATCCGCAAACTCGCTGCAGCCGAGCGTGACAAACGCGTCGATGCGATGCTGAAACTGGTGCAGCTCGAACAATTTGCCCATCGCCGCCCTTCGCAACTGTCTGGCGGCCAGCAGCAACGAGTCGCCATCGCCCGGGCGCTGGTTTACGAACCGCGCATTCTGCTGATGGACGAACCGCTCGGCGCGCTGGACAAGAAACTGCGTGAAGACTTGCAGGATGAATTGCGCCAGCTGCACCGCCGCCTCGGCATCACCATCGTCTACGTGACCCACGACCAGGAAGAAGCCATGCGCCTGTCCCAGCGCATCGCGATTTTCAGTCACGGCAAGATTGTCGGGCTCGGCAGCGGGTATGACCTTTATCAGAATCCGCCGAATGCGTTTGTGGCGTCGTTTCTCGGTAACTCGAACTTTCTCAAGCTCAAGGCGCAGGGCAATGCGGCGGCGAGTTTTGAGGGGCAGTCGCTGTCGATCCGTCTCACCGCTGGATTGCAGACCGGGCAGGATGTTTTGTTGATGGTGCGTCCGGAGAAGGCGTTGGCGTTGAGTGTGCAGCAGGCGGCGAGTGAGCCATTGGCGGGGGGCTGGAATGAGGTTTCGGCGAAGGTGGTCGAGGTGTTGTTTCTGGGTGAGAGTCAGACTTGCAGTGTGGTCACGTCGGGTGGGACTTCGATGACAGTGAAGGCGTTGTCGGCGGCGGGGATGCCGCTGAAGGCTGGGGATCCGGTTCGGGTGCGGTGGGCGACGGCGGATGCTTGCGTCTATACCGAGTGGGCTGAGAGCGATTTGAACAAAGCGGCGGGGGCTCATTAACACCGAGTCGCCTGCCCGCCCTCACCCCAGCCCTCTCCCGGAGGGAGAGGGAGCCGATTGGGGGATATTGAAGAGATATGCCGACCTGAAGGAGCTGCTTTGAATCCACAATCAACACGGTCTTTCAGGTCGATGTAGTGCGCCAGACAACTCGGTAGGCTCCCTCTCCCTCCGGGAGAGGGCTGGGGTGAGGGCCAGCAGACGACTCGGTCTCACTTGATAGCCGCAAAACCTTCAATTTCGTCAGGCCACGCGGTCAACACTTCGAATCCGTCTTCCGTCACCGCAATCATGTGCTCCCACTGCGCCGACAACGACTGATCCTTGGTCACCACCGTCCAGCCATCCGCCAGACTTTTCACATGCCGCTTGCCAGCATTGAGCATCGGCTCAATGGTGAAAATCATCCCCGCCTTCAGCTTCAAGCCCTGCTCCGGATAACCGTAATGCAGCACCTGCGGTTCATCGTGATAAACCTTGCCGATCCCGTGCCCGCAGTACTCGCGCACCACGCTAAACCCTTCTTTTTCCGCCAGACTTTGAATCGCATGGCCAATATCGCCCAGCGTAGCGCCCGGCCGTACGACGCGGATGCCCGCGCACATCGCGTCGTAAGTGGTCTTGATCAGGTGCCGCGCCTCGGGCGTCGGCTCGCCGACCACGTACATGCGGCTGGTGTCGCCGAACCAGCCGTCCTTGATCACCGCGATGTCGAGATTGACGATATCGCCGTCCTCCAGCACACGCTTCGAAGGAATGCCGTGGCAGACCACTTCGTTGACCGACGCGCAAACAGTTTTCGGGAAGCCGTGATAACCGACGTTGGCCGGAATCGCCTTCTGCACATTGACGATGTAGTCGTTGCACAACTGATCGAGCTGATCGGTGGTGACGCCAGCCTTGACGTGCGGCACCAGCATCGCCAGCACCTCGGCGGCCAGTCTGCCGGCCTCGCGGGACTGGGCGATTTCGGCCTGGGTGTTGATCTTGATCGGGTTTCTCATGCCTTGATCGCCTCTTTGCCCGAGGTGTTCTGCGCAGCATCCGCCAGTGCGCAGACTTGCTGCAGATCCAGACCGCCCGACTGCTCGGCGCGAATCAGCAACCGGCAAATGGCGTGGTGATCAAGGTCGGGATACAGCTCGGCGAGCATGCCGATGCGCATCCAGTGTTCGGCCTGCGCGTTGATCGAGCGGCTGAGTGCGTTGCTGGAGATGCGCAGATTCTCGTGCATGTCCTCTGAAATCTTTACGATGCCCATGGCAATATCCGATACGAAGTGTATATGGATCGTATATTAATCGTGCATCGTCCGGGATTGCAAATTTTGCACGCCCGGTAAATTCCGGGCAAAAAAAAGCTGCCCGGAAGGCAGCCGAATCATGAAAAGCACGCGATGTATTGGGGCAAAGTATGGACAGCCGATAATGACAGTGTCATGACAGCGATGAATTCACTGAACCGCCCCGCCCGCGTCATCAGGTTGTCATCGAACCCACGGCAGAATCCTCGCAAACCGTCCCGCGCCTCCCGACGGATGATTTGCAAGGATCCCCATGAAAGAAGACACCTCGCTGTTTGCCGCCATCGACCTCGGTTCCAATGCCTTTCGCATGATGATCGGCCAGTCGGTGCGCAGCAGAAAGGGCTTCATGATTCAGGAGGTCAAGACCTTGCGCGAACCGGTGCGACTGGCCGAAGGCTTCGACGGTCGGGCACTGGATGAAATGGCGCTGGATCGCGGCTGGCAGGCGCTGGCGCGGTTCGGCAAGAAGCTACGCGGTTTCGAGCCCGGTCGTGTGCGTGCGGTGGCCACCAGCGCGGTGCGCGAGGCGGACAATGCGCAGCTGTTTCTGGCCAGCGCGGAACGGCATCTGGGGTTTCGCATCGATGTGATTTCCGGCCATGAAGAAGCGCGTCTGGTGTACGCCGGTGTGGCCCACACTCTGCCGGTCGCCGATGACATGCGTCTGGTGGTCGACATTGGCGGCGGCTCCACCGAACTGATTCTCGGCCAGGGCGCGCAACCGCTGCTGACCGAAAGCATCGCCCTCGGCAGCGGCACCTTGAGCACCCGTTACTTTCGCAGCGGTGAGATTTCCCCCGGTGCGCTGCAAGAAGCCGAACGGGTGGCCATCCTGCAATTCGAAAAAGTCGCCCGTCGCTATCGCGCCCAGGGCTGGCAGCAGACGATCGGCTCTTCGGGCACCGCACGGATGCTCGCCAAAGTGCTCAAGGCCAATCGCCTGAACGATCATGGCGAGAGCGGCATCACCTACGGCGGCCTGTTGCGGTTGTCGTTGCGCCTGCTGGAAGTCAGCAATGTTCAACAGCTGAAACTGGCCGGCCTGCAACCCCACCGCCAGAGCATTTTGCCCGGCGGCCTGGTGGTCATGCTGGCAGCGTTCAAAGTGTTCGGGATCTCGCAAATGGTGCCGTCCGAACCCGGCTTGCGGCTGGGTGTGCTGCACGGTCTGATGAGCAACCACTGAGCGGTTTTCGCTGCAGGATTTTCACTGCCGGATCAAGCGCTTCGTGACGCCGAAGGCGCCCTTTCAATACTCGATGACGCCTGCGTATAAACCTCTGCAAATCACTTCCTTCCCCTCTCCGATTTCGTTCTATCGTTAGATCGAAATGGCTTTATTTCCGGCCGTTTAAAGGTTGCGACAGCTCAGGTCAGAGCCTATGTTGCACGCGAGCTTTTTCCCCGCGAATGGAACGCGATCAACACCACAAAGAGGTGAAGAGATGTCAAAGGATTCACGCCCTGCCGTACTTGGGCTGATCGGCAATACGCCGCTGGTACAAGTCACCCGCTTCGATACCGGTCCCTGCACCCTGTTTCTCAAACTCGAATCACAGAACCCCGGCGGTTCGATCAAGGACCGCATCGGTCTGGCCATGATCGACGCCGCTGAACGCGATGGTCGACTGCAACCGGGCGGTACGATCGTCGAGGCCACCGCCGGCAACACCGGTCTGGGCCTGGCCCTGGTCGGCCGCGCCAAGGGCTACCGCGTCGTGCTGGTGGTGCCGGACAAAATGTCCACCGAAAAAGTCCTGCACCTCAAGGCCATGGGCGCCGAAGTGCACATCACCCGCTCCGATGTCGGCAAGGGTCATCCCGAGTACTACCAGGATGTCGCCGCGCGTCTGGCCAAGGACATTCCCGGCGCGTTCTTCGCCGACCAGTTCAACAACCCGGCCAACCCGCTGGCCCACGAGTGCAGCACCGGGCCGGAAATCTGGGCCCAGACCGAGCATGACCTGGACGCGATCGTGGTCGGCGTCGGCTCGGCCGGCACGCTGACCGGCCTGACCCGTTTCTTCAAACGCGTGCAACCGGACCTTGAAATGGTCCTGGCCGACCCGGTCGGTTCGGTGATGGCTGAATACAGCCGCAGCAAGCACTTGGGCACCGCCGGATCCTGGGCGGTGGAAGGCATCGGCGAAGACTTCATTCCGTCGATCACCGACCTGTCGAGCGTGCGCAGCGCCTACTCGATCAGCGACGAAGAGAGCTTCGATCACGCCCGTCAGTTGCTGAAAGCCGAAGGCATTCTGGGTGGCTCGTCCACCGGCACCCTGCTGGCCGCCGCGCTGCGTTATTGCCGCGAACAGACCGAGCCGAAACGCGTGGTCAGCTTCGTCTGCGACACCGGCACCCGTTACCTGTCGAAGGTCTACAACGACCAGTGGATGACCGATCAGGGCCTGCTGCAGCGCAAACGCTACGGCGACCTGCGCGACCTGATTGCCCGACGTTTCGAAGACGGCAAAGTCGTCAGCGTCGGACCGGACGATACGCTGATGACCGCCTTCCAGCGCATGCGCCTGGCAGATGTTTCGCAACTGCCGGTGCTGGTGGATGGCAAGCAACTGGTCGGCGTGATCGACGAGTCGGACATTCTGGTGCGGGTACACGAAGACGCCTCGCTCTTCAGCAAACCCGTCGCCAGCGCGATGACCGACAAGTTGCAAACCCTCGCCCCCGGCGCCACGCTGGCTGAACTGGAAGCCGTGCTCAGCAGCGGCCTGGTGGCCATCATCGCCGACGCGTCAGGCTTCCACGGCCTGATCACCCGCGTCGACATGCTCAATCAATTACGGAGATCCCTGGCATGAGCCAGCACGACAAGAACGCCCGTCAACAGGGCTTCGCCACCCGCGTGATCCACGCCGGGCAAACGCCGGACCCGACCACCGGCGCACTGATGCCGCCGATCTACGCCAACTCCACGTACCTGCAAGACAGCCCTGGCGTGCACAAGGGTTTCGACTACGGCCGCTCGCACAACCCGACGCGTTTTGCCCTGGAGCGTTGCGTGGCGGATCTGGAGGGCGGCACCCAGGCGTTCGCCTTCGCGTCCGGGCTGGCAACCATTTCCACCGTGCTCGAGCTGATCGACGCCGGGTCACACATCGTCTCCGGCAATGACCTTTATGGCGGCACTTTCCGCCTGTTCGACAAGGTACGCCAGCGCAGTGCCGGGCATCGGTTCAGCTACGTCGATCTGGCCGACCTGTCGGCGTTCGAAGCATCGTTGCAGGACGACACACGTATGGTCATGGTGGAAACGCCGACCAACCCGTTGCTGAGCCTATCCGACCTCACCGCCATCGCGCGCATCTGCAAGGCCCGCGGAATCATCTGCGTGGCCGACAACACCTTCGCCAGCCCGTGGATCCAGCGGCCGCTGGAACTGGGTTTCGACATCGTGCTGCACTCGACCACCAAATACCTGAACGGTCACTCCGACGTGATCGGCGGGATCGCGGTGGTCGGTGACAATCCTGCGCTGGCCGAGCGTCTGGGCTTCCTGCAGAACGCCGTCGGCGCCATCTCCGGCCCGTTCGACGCGTTCCTCACCCTGCGCGGCGTGAAGACTTTGGCGTTGCGTATGGAGCGTCATTGCAGCAACGCGCTGGAGCTGGCGCGCTGGCTGGAGCAGCAGCCGCAGGTCAAACGCGTCTACTACCCGGGTCTGGAATCGCACCCGCAGCACGAACTGGCCAAGCGTCAGATGCGTGGTTTCGGCGGGATGATTTCCCTGGATCTGAACAGTGATCTGGCAGGCGCTCGGCGCTTCCTGGAGAACGTGCAGATCTTCGCCCTGGCCGAAAGCCTTGGCGGTGTGGAAAGCCTGATCGAGCACCCGGCGATCATGACTCACGCGACCATTCCGGCCGAAACCCGTGCCAAGCTTGGCATCGGTGACAGCCTGGTGCGTCTGTCGGTGGGCGTCGAGGACATCGAAGACCTGCGTGCGGATCTGGCGCAGGCGCTGGCCAGTATCTAACGCCCGAAAACGTCAAAGCCCGCACAAGGCGGGCTTTGGTGTTTGAGTAGGCGGCCAGTGCTGGTCTCTGGCTTACGAGGTTTCTCAGGACTCCCACAGTACAGGCAATGTGCTCTGCTGCTTCACACGGCATAAGGGCTGGAACCCAGCGCGGGGTTCTTTCTAACCGTGTACCCTTCGGAACGCGCCCAACGCTTCCTCGCTATCCGCTTGCGCATCAGTCTGCGTCTTCGCCTACATCCTTGAGCCTAGCAAACACGCTACATTGCGCTACGCGGTTTTTAGACTGATTGTTTTCTAGCGCAGGCCTTCAAGGAAGCGAACCGACTATCGCCTTCACGACCCTTCAGCCTGCCTTCCGCCGAGGGCGAACTATACTTTTCAGTTCGCTGTCCAGATTTCCTGTAAACCGTCGACACCCGTGCACCTTCCGGTGCCCCCGTGCCACTCACCAATCTGGTTGACCCCGGGCCGACGAGCCTTCCGTCAATGAACGAATGACGGGTAACGCTCGGTTGCTGTGTGGCTGATGGGGCGTGGAGAAAATCATGAAGCACACGCTTTGGCCGGGCCTCGTCCTGGCAGTTGCGGCAACGGTGGCAATGCCCAATGTCTGGGCAGCGCAGGCGCAGGCATTGGCGTCGGATGGGGCGGATCATGTGGGTGCGGGGGCTGTAGCTTCTGACGGCGCCGATCATGTTGGCGCTGGTGCAGTCGCATCTGATGGCGCAGATCATGTCGGTGCTGGCGCCGTTGCTTCAGACGGCTCCGATCATGTCGGCGCAGGCGCTGTCGCCTCTGATGGCGCGGATCACGTCGGCGCCGGAGCAGTTGCCTCTGACGGCTCAGACCATGTCGGCGCAGGGGCCGTTGCTTCTGACGGTTCCGATCATGTCGGTGCTGGCGCTGTCGCCTCTGATGGCGCGGATCACGTTGGCGCTGGAGCTGTAGCTTCTGACGGTTCCGATCACGTTGGTGCTGGGGCCGTTGCCTCCGACGGTTCCGATCATGTTGGCGCTGGAGCGGTCGCCTCTGACGGTTCCGACCATGTCGGCGCCGGCGCAGTAGCTTCTGACGGCTCCGACCACGTCGGCGCCGGCGCCCTCGCCGCCGATGGCGCAGACAAGGTTGGTGCCAACCGGCTCGCCTACTCGCGCGCTGGCGTCGGTTCGGACCAGGTCGCTTCCGCCCTCATGAGCGGCAGCTATTCGGACCAGTTCAACAGCCCTCAATAACCGCTATCGGCGCAGCCAGCCCACCGCTGGCTGCGCCGCACTAGCACATTTGTGCTAATCGACCACCCCGATCCCTGGCGTTATATTCCCTCGCAACCCCCGACGCTCCCCAACATTGCCGCTGTGCAGTGCGCGGGATCGTTGTGCCTGGAAAAACAACAACACCAAGGAAGAAACACCATGAAACTGCACCTCAGCCTCGCCAAAATCACGATTCTCGGTGCCCTGCTTCTCGGCGCCAGCGGTTGCCAGACCGTAAAACCTACCGAAGACAGCATGAAAGAACGTGCGCAGACGGTCATTGGCCAACCCGTCACCAAGATCGGCAACGTCCGCAACGACAGCACGCTGACCTATTACACCGCCTACACCGCCGCCGGCGAATACAACTGCGAGTTGCCCAGCGGCGCGATCATCGCGGTGGCCAGCATGGGCATCATGACGCCTCCGCTGTCTTGCCTGCCCAAAGGCGCGTCGCCGATTCCGTACCAATAATCCGGTGCAGAAAAACCGTTCAAATGCCTCTTCTCATCCGGTAAAGGATTGCGCTCGATCATGAAAACACTCATCGCCACCCTCAGCCTCGCGGCCGTCGTTCTCACCGGCTGCGCCACCCCCAAGCAATGGGAAGCCACCGGCGGCAGCAAGACCGACGGCGTTGTCCAGGTCTCCTATGAACTGGGCCAGTTCGAGAGCGGGCAAACTTCCGCCGCTCAAGGGTTGGCCACGGCTGAAGGCCGTTGCAAGGTCTGGGGCTACAAGAGCGCCGAAGTATCGGGCTCGGAGAAAAACATCTGCCGCACCATGGGTCAGTACAACTGCCTGCAAACCACCATCACGCAGGACTATCTGTGTAAGCGCTGACCGCTTCGGTCTGCCGGTCGCGCAGCGCACGCAGGGTCGCGCGCAGCTCGGCCGGGCGTACCGGCTTGGACAGAATGGCGATCTGTCGGTCATGCAGGGCCGCCTGGATTTTTTCGATGTCATGCCCGGTGATGATCATGGCCGGGACCGCATAACCGCGCTGACGGCGAACCTCGTCGATGCACTCGATACCGGTGCTGTGGGAGCCGAGGTCATAGTCGGCAACGATGATGTCGCAGTCCGTGACCAGGCCCTGCCCGCTCAGCTCAGCCTGCACAACGCAGCCCCAGCGCTCGAGCAACGCCGAAGTCGCCAGCAGAACGTTGCGATCATCTTCCACCAGACACACCTTCAACCCCGTCAGCAAACCGATTTGCCGAACCTCTTCACGATTGACCGGCACCTGCGGCGGCGCCAGCGGCAGTCCATGCAAGGTCACCGCCGTGCCATGCCCCAGCCGTGAGCGGATCGCGACATCAACACCGATCAACTGCCCCAGACGCCGGACAATCGACAGCCCCAGACCCACGCCTTCGACGTCCTTGTCGCGCAACTGGCGAACCCGATAAAACTCCTCGAACACCTTGGGCAAATGCTCTTCGGCGATGCCGTTACCGCGGTCATAGATCGCGATGGCCAACCCTGCGCCGCGCTTGCGCACACCGATCAGCACCGGCCGGTGCGCACCGTATTTGAAGCAGTTGGAGAGCACGTTCTGCACCATCGTCGCGAGCAACGCCGGATCGGTGCGCACCCAGTGTTCGCAAGGCCGCAAGCGCAGTTCGACACCCGCCCAGCGTGCTGCTTCGGCGTTCTGGCGGATCAGATCCGCCAGCCATTCACCCAGCTCAAGCGTCTGCAACCGGGGCAGAATCCGCCCGTTGTCGAGGGTGTAGAGATCGAGAATCGAACGAAACAACTGCGACACGTTGAGCAGCGAGCGGTCGATGCTGTCCACCAGCCGCCGTTCCTCTTCGCCCAGCCGCGACTCGCGCAGGCACGCGGTAAACAACCCGATGGAGTGGATCGGCTGACGCAGGTCATGGCTGGCCTGGGCCAGAAAACGCGACTTCTCAAGGTTGGCGGCAACCGCTTCTTCCGATGCCTTGCGCGTGCGTTCCAGCAGCAAGTGCGCATACACCGGAATCACCGTGCTGGTGATCATCAGCATCAACACCATGAACGGTTGCGCCTGCCAGTACGGCGTCAACCGATAGACCGCCAGCAGCGCCAGCAATGCCAACACCGTGGCGATCGCCAGGTAGCGCGAGCCGTAGCGCATGCCGTTACCGAGATTGACCCAGACCATGACGGCATAAATGGGCAACGCCGCCTCGCCGCCGACCACCAGCCCGAAACTGGTGCCGGTGTAATCGTGAAGCATGCCGAAAATCCGCCGCGCCGGATAATGTCCCGGCCAGCGCACGATGGCCTGGCGCAGCACGACGGAGGCCAGCAAAAACAGGGAAATGTAAGTGACCACCGGCAGATAGGTATCGAAGCGCTGGCCCGGCAGGAAACCGAGCACGGCCATGTAAACCAGCGCGATGCTGGCGATGATGATGCGCAGATTGGCCTGGTCAAGCTCGGTGTTCTTTTCGAACTTCATGGGGAAACGTCCTTGTGCAGCAGTCGTCATAAACGCACGAATCAACAGGCAATGCCTTCGCCCGATGCTAAGGTGCATGCCATGAGCAATGCAGACCCAGGGAGGGTTGCGCCATGGCGTGCCGAATCATCATAGCCGACGATCACCCGTTGTTTCGCGAAGCGTTGCTGCGCACCGTCCAGCGTCTGCTGCCCGAAGCCCTGATCGAAGAGGCCGGCGACCTCGACGCCGTGCTCGCCCTGCTGCCGGCCGGTGATGAGCCCGACACCTTGATCCTCGACCTGCGTTTTCCCGGCCTGACGTGTGTCAGCCAGCTCGCGGAACTGCGCCGGCGTTTGCCGCGAACCACCCTGATCGTGGTGTCGATGGTCGATGACGAAGCGCTGATCGGCGACGTCATGGCCGCCGGCATCGATGGTTTTATCGGCAAGAACATCGCACCCGATGAGATGGGTCAGGCGATCCGGGCGATTCGTGAAGGTGAGGTACTGGTGAAATTCGCCCCGTCCGGCCTGCTGCCGCTGGACACCGGCACCGCCCTCACCCCGCGTCAGCAAGAGGTGCTGCGGCTGATCGCCCAAGGCAAGACCAACAAGGAAATCGCCCGTGAACTGGATATTTCGCCGTTCACGGTGCGGATTCATGTGTCGTCGTTGCTGCGGGTGCTCAACGTGCCGTCGCGGGCAGCGGCGGCGGTGAAATACTCCGGGGCTTTGTAGCATGCCTCCAAATCAGGCGTGCGGGTGGACGGTCAGTGCGACCAGTTTCACCACAATCGGCCGGACCACGAGAATGCACAGAAATGCCACAGGCATCGCCAGTTTGTAGGCGTGCAGCGCATTGCTAAGGTAATCGGCATCAATTCCGAAATTGGAGGCGGTGATCACCAGCGACATCAGAAACGCCATGATTGTCGCCATGTACAACGCAAATACGTACGGCATGGAACGGGCAGACAGCTTGCGCGGGCTGAACGCCTTGGTTCTTGGGGATAGTCTCTGATTCATGTCAGTCCTTGTTGACCGAAGTGGATAGGCGCCGAGCACCCTAACAAGTCTGCCAAGCCGTAACTAGACTGATCGCCGTGAGCACTTTATAAACAAAATCTTATTAATTCGTCCTCGCCGGGATCCACGCATGAACCTCTTGGGTGCAATCGATTGTTTTATCAAAGTCGTTGAGGCGGGATCGATTGTCGGGGCCGCCAAAACCCTCGGGGTGAGTGCCGCCGCCGTCAGTCAGACCCTTGGTCGTCTTGAGAATCACCTCGACACACGCCTGCTGCAACGCACCACCCGCAGCATGGCGTTGACGGAGAGCGGTTCGGTGTATTTCGAGAAAGTAAAACGTATCGCGCTCGATCTGGAGTCCGCGCAGAGCGCCATCAGCCACGCGCAGACGCAACTCCAGGGACACTTGAGTATCGCCTCCACCGCCGGGTTCGGGCGCCATGTATTGGCCCCGGTCATTGCCGGTTTCGCCGAACGCTACCCGCAGTTGACGCTTGAGCTCTCGACGTCCGACCGCAAAATCAATCACCTCCACGAAGGTATCGACTTGAGTCTGCGCATTGAGCCGCAACTGGAAGACGGCATCATCGCGCGCAAGGTTGCGACGGTACCGTTCGTGATTTGCGCCAGCCCTGACTATCTGCAAAAGGCCGGTCGCCCGTCGACTCCGGCGGATCTTCAGCAACACGCCTGCCTGGCGTTTCGCTATCCGCTGGACGGACGGTTACTGCGCTGGTGGTTCATTGAGCAGGGTCAGCGCTTTGAGGCTGGGATCAATGCGACCGCCATCAGCGACGATATCGACGCCCTGGCGCAAATGGCTGCTCATGGTGCCGGGATCACCCGACTGGCGGAATTCGTTGCCGCGCCCTATCTGGAGAGTGGTCAACTGGTCTCTTTATTCGAACCGGGCGGCTCGACCTTTGCCAGCGCCGCGCCGCTCGAGATCTATGCCTGTGTGCAGGAGCGCGCCGCCATGACTTCCAAGGTCAAGGCCTTCACCGAATTTTTGCAGGAGTTCCTGCATACCCGCTGGCCCGCTCGATGAGGATCAAGGATCAACCTGCGCCATCAGTTCAGGCACCGATTCCTGGCGTTTCGCATAGCGCTGCGCCAGCACTGCGCAGACCATCAGTTGAATCTGATGGAACAGCATCAGCGGCAGAATCAGCACGCCAATCGTGCTGCCGGCGAACAACACCTGCGCCATCGGCACACCGGTGGCCAGGCTCTTTTTCGAGCCGCAGAACAGAATGGTGATGCGGTCTTCCAGATTGAAACCGAACAGTTTGCCCAGCACTGTGGACGCCAGCAGCACAAGCGCCAGCAGGACGCAGCACGCCACGACCAGCCCCAGCAGTTCGATCACCGGAATCTGGTGCCAGATGCCCTCGTTCACCGCTTCGCTGAACGCACCGTAGACCACCAGCAGAATCGAGCCCTGATCGACGAACTTCAGCCAGTTCTTGTTGCGACCGACCCAGGCGCCGATCCAGCGACGGGCGATCTGACCGGCAATGAACGGCAGCAGCAGTTGCACACTGATTTTCACGATTGCGTCGAGGGTCGAGCCGCCGTCGCCGTGGACGTTCAGCAGCAGCGTCACCAGCAGCGGCGTGAGGAAAATCCCGAACAGGCTGGACGCCGCCGCGCTGCAGATCGCCGCCGGAATATTGCCCCGTGCCAGCGACGTGAAGGCAATCGCCGATTGCACCGTGGCCGGCAGCGCACACAGGTACAGCATGCCCATGTACAGCTGATCACCGATCAGCGGCGACAACAGCGGTTTGAGCGCCAGCCCCAGTAGCGGGAACAGGACAAAAGTCAGGCCGAACACCAGCAAATGCAGGCGCCAGTGGCCGGCGCCAGCGATGATCGATTCGCGAGACAGCTTGGCGCCGTGCAGGAAAAACAGCAGCGCGATGGCGATGTTGGTCAGCCAGCCGAAACCGGTCGCGACCTGGCCGCTGGCGGGCAGGAAGCTGGCCAGCAGCACCACGCCGATCAGGGTCAGGGTGAAGTTGTCGGGCAAAAATCGTGGGCGCGTCATGGTTTGTTCATCCGGGGGTTGCCAGTACGTGGCAGCGACTCTAACGTGACTGGAAATTACCGACTAACGCCGAAGAACCCACAGATGCCGCCAAAAGGACACGACAAGAGCGTCAGACGCAGCATTCCCGGGCTGCCCAGCCTGCCGCGTCCGCTGTACGGACGTACCGAATCTCTGCCCAATCGCGCGCTGACCCGCCGTCACAGTCATCCGTGGGTGCAGTTGTCCTACGCGATCCAGGGCGTGCTCGAAGTGCAGACCGCCGTCGGTCGTTTCGTTGCGCCGCCGGAGCGTGCGGTGTGGATTCCGGCGGGCATGCCGCATCGGGTATTCAGTTCGCCGCACACGGAAATGCGCAGCCTGTACATCGATTGCAGCGTCGCCAGTTGGGCACCGGAGCGGTGTCATGTGCTCGGCGTCAGTGATCTTTTGCGTGAGCTGATCCGGGCCTTCAGTCAGATACCTGTCGAATATGACCAGAGCGGCCCGCACGGGCGCCTGGCTCAGGTGATCCTCGATCAACTGGCCGAGGCGCCGCCCATCGATCTGATGCTGCCACTGCCGCAGGACAGTCGCTTGCGCCAGATCTATCAGAGCCTGGAGCAACATCCGGAACAGCAGACCACCCTGGCGCACTGGAGCGAAAAATTCGGCGTAACCGAGAAAACGCTGACTCGGCTGTTCCTGCGCGACACCGGTTTGACCTTCCGCACCTGGCGCCAGCGCCTGCGTCTGTTGGGTGCGCTGACACCGCTGGAACGCGGCGAACGCGTCACCGACGTGGCTTTGGCCTGTGGTTATGACTCGACCTCGGCGTTTATCGCGGCGTTTCGCCAACAGTTCGGTGAAACACCGGGAGAGTTTTTCCGATGAAATTAACCGATATTTATCGACTTTATGCATGCCATTGAGCAAATTTCAGGGTAGAGTTTCGCCCATCAAGAATCTTTGACATCTTTCGACGATAACAATGATCAACCACCCTTTAGCGAACCTGTCGGCGGTAACAGCATGATCGAAGTCACTGAAGTTTCCATTGCCCAATTGCGCGCGGCGCTCGAATCCGGCCAGACCACCGCGGTTGAACTGGTCCAGGCCTACCTGGCGCGCATCGACGCCTTTGACGGCCCGGACACCGCCACTGCCCTGAACGCAGTGATCGTGCGCAACCCTGAAGCACTGAAAGAAGCGCAAGCTTCCGATGCCCGTCGCGCCAAGGGCGAAACCCTCGGCCCGCTGGACGGCATCCCTTACACCGCCAAGGACAGCTATCTGGTCAAAGGCCTAACCGCCGCGTCCGGCAGCCCGGCCTTCGCCGATCTCGTTGCCCAGCGCGACGCGTTCACCATCGAGCGCCTGCGGGCGGGCGGTGCGATCTGCCTGGGCAAGACCAACATGCCGCCGATGGCCAATGGCGGGATGCAGCGTGGCGTCTATGGCCGCGCCGAAAGCCCGTACAACGCTGACTACCTGACCGCGCCGTTTGCTTCCGGCTCGTCGAACGGTGCCGGCACTGCCACCGCTGCAAGCTTCTCGGCATTTGGTCTGGCGGAAGAAACCTGGTCGAGCGGTCGCGGCCCTGCCTCGAACAACGGCCTGTGCGCCTACACCCCGTCGCGCGGGGTAATTTCGGTACGCGGCAACTGGCCGCTGACGCCGACCATGGACGTGGTGGTGCCGTACGCCCGCACCATGGCCGACCTGCTGGAAGTGCTCGACGTAGTCGTCGCCGAAGACACCGACACCCGTGGCGACCTGTGGCGCCTGCAACCCTGGGTGCCGATCCCGAGCGTCGCCTCGGTGCGCCCTGCTTCCTACCTTGAACTCGCCGTGAAAAGTGATGCACTGGCCGGCAAACGCCTGGGCGTGCCGCGCATGTACATCAACGCCGACCCGGAGGCCGGCACCAGCGACGAGCCGGGCATCGGCGGCCCGACCGGGCAACGCATCAACACCCGCGCTTCGGTGATCGATTTGTGGAAACAGGCGCGTCAGGCCCTCGAAGCCGCCGGCGCCGAAGTGATTGAAGTGGATTTCCCGCTGGTCTCCAACTGCGAAGGCGATCGTCCGGGTGCGCCGACCGTGTTCAATCGCGGCATCGTCTCCAAAGAGTTCATGCACCACGAACTGTGGGACCTGTCGGCCTGGGCCTTCGATGATTTCCTGCGCGCCAACGGCGACCCGAAACTCAACCGTCTGGCAGACGTCGACGGGCCGAAAATCTTCCCGCACGACCCGGGCACCCTGCCCAACCGTGAAGGCGACCTCGCTGCCGGCATGGACGAATACGTGCGCATGGCCGAACGCGGCATCACGCCGTGGGATCAGATCCCGACGTTGCCGGACGGCCTGCGCGGTCTGGAGAAGACCCGCAAGCTCGACCTCGAAGACTGGATGGATAAACTCGGCCTCGACGCTGTGCTGTTCCCAACCAACGCCGACGTGGGTCCGGCCGACGCTGACGTCAACCCGGCTTCGGCGGACATCGCCTGGAGCAACGGCATCTGGGTCGCCAACGGCAACCTCGCAATCCGCCACCTCGGCGTGCCGACCGTCACCGTGCCGATGGGCGTGATGGCCGACATCGGCATGCCGGTGGGATTGACGTTTGCCGGTCGCGCCTATGACGACTCGACGTTGCTGCGTCTGGCAGCGGCGTTTGAGGCGACCGGTTCCAGGCGTCTGGTGCCACCACGCACGCCAGCGCTGGCGGCAGGCAAGTAAATGCAAAACGGCGGGATCGATTGATCCCGCCGTTTTTTTATCGCTCTGCCAACTCTTCCAGCAAATCCGCCGAAGGCACGAAAAACAGACTGCCGGTGACCGCCGTGCTGAAGTCCAGCAACCGGTCGTAGTTGCCCGGCGGCTTGCCGACAAACATGTTCTCCAGCATCTGTTCCAGCGGCTCCGGCGAACGCGCGTAGCCAATGAAATAAGTGCCGAACTCCCCCGCACCGGGCCGGCCGAACGGCATATTGTCGCGCAGGATTTTCACCTCTTCGCCGTCCTTGGTGATGGTCGTCAGCGCGCTGTGGGAATTGCTCGGTTTGACCGAATCATCCAGTTCGATATCGGACAGTTTGGTGCGCCCGATCACCCGTTCCTGAGCTTCGACCGGCAACTCATTCCATGCCTTCATGTTGTGCAGATACTTCTGCACCAGCACGTAACTGCCACCACTAAACACCTGATCTTCATCGCCCACGAGGGTGAAATGCTCGGCCTTTCGGCCGACCGGATTTTCCGTGCCGTCGACAAAACCGATGATGCTGCGCATGTCGAAATAGCGGAAACCCTGCACCTCGTCGGTCACCGTCACGGCGCCATCCAGCGCCGACAGCAACTGCGTCGCCAGCTCGAAACACAGATCCATCTGATCGGCACGAATGTGCAGCAACAGATCGCCAGGAGTGGAAACAGCGCGGCGCCCTTCCACACCGAACTCGCGAAAGTCATGCAAGGACGCCGGGCGCGGACTGCCGAACAGGCGATCCCAGGCGCTGGACGAAAAACCACAGACGCAGGATAGGTTGCCCGAAGGAACGCGCTTGCCAACCGAGCGCGTCAGCCCTGCGATATCGGCGCACCAGCCGCGGACTTTTTCGGCGGCTTCGGCCTCGGCGTTTAGGGTCGCCACGATGAATATGGCAGCGCTGGTGATCGGGCTGCAGACGGCTTGAGGATCTGGCGTGTCGATGATCGTAGCTCCCAAAGTGGTGGACTGACTCGACAGCGAGGTTAGCAAAGAAGTGCTGAATGAAGTATTACCCGCGCTCTGCCCGTGTCGACCGACACTTCGTTATTCACGAACAATACCCACGAAATAAACGATTTTTCTTTGCCGGAAGGCTCCTACTAGCATGGCCCCGTCTACCCCGAAAAACATAAAGACAGGGAGAACGGCATGCACCCCATCAACATCGGCGAACCCTGGATGTGGGTCGCCTTCATCGTTTTTGTCCTCGCCATGCTGGCCGTCGACCTGTTCGTCTTCGGTGGGCGCAAGGCGCATCGGGTTTCGGTACGGGAAGCCTCATCCTGGGTGATCGCCTGGTGCATGCTGGCGATGGCCTTCGCCGGGTTGCTCTGGTGGTATCTCAACGGCGAATTCGGGCCCGAAATCGCCAAGGTCAAGACCCTGGAATTCCTCACCGGTTACCTGATCGAGCAGTCGCTTTCGATCGACAACATGTTCGTCTTCGTGATGATCTTCAGCTACTTCGCCGTGCCGCCGGAGTTGCAGCGCCGGGTGCTGCTGTACGGCGTGCTCGGGGCGATCGTGATGCGCGCAGCGATGATCTTTGCCGGCGTATGGCTGGTATCGCAGTTCACCTGGCTGCTGTATGTGTTCGGCGTGTTCCTGATCATCACCGGGATCAAGATGCTGGTGTTCGCCGAGCAGCAACCGGACCTCGATAACAACCCGCTCCTGCGCTGGGTGCGCGGGCATCTGCGGATCACCAACGGCTTTCACGGCGAGCGTTTTTTCGTGCTGCAGAACGGTGTGCGCTGGGCCACGCCGATGTTTCTGGTATTGGTGCTGATCGAGGCCAGCGACCTGATGTTCGCGGTCGACAGCATCCCGGCGATTTTCGCGGTGACCACCGATCCTTTCATCATTTTCACCTCGAACATCTTCGCAATCATGGGGCTGCGGGCACTGTACTTTTTGCTGGCGGACATGGCCGACCGTTTTCATCTGCTCAAGTATGGGCTGGCGCTGGTGCTGGTGTTCATCGGCGGGAAAATGACGGTGATGCCGTGGTTTCACATGCCGGTGGAGTGGTCGCTGGCGATTGTTGGCGGGCTAATTCTGGCGTCGGTGGTGCTGAGTCTGATCCTGACGAAGGACAAGTCGCCTGAAGAAAGTCAGGCGAAATAACGGCCGAGGGAGCGAACGGATTCGCTCCCTCGGCTTTGAGCTTATTTATCCGACTTGATACTGGTCCACACCCGGGTCCGCACCCGCTCCAGTTTCTGCGGCAACGGCTGCACCACGTAAAGTTTCTTCAGCGCTTCGCTGGTCGGTGTCAGGTTCGGATTGCCGGTGATTTCCTTGTTGATCAGCGGCAGCGAATCCTTGTTGGCATTCGGGTAGCCGAGGAAGTCGCTGATCGAAGCGATGACCTTCGGATCGAGCAGGGTGTTGAGGAACTCGTGGGCCTCTTCGACGTTCTTCGCGCTCTTCGGAATGGCGAAGGTGTCGAACCAGATCGGCGCGCCTTCCTTCGGCAGGCGCCAGTCGACCACCACGCCGTTGCCCGCCTCTTTGGCGCGGTTGCCGAACTGGTAGAAGCTGCCGGAGTAACCGATGGCCACGCAGATGTCGCCGTTGGCGATGTCGGTCATGTACTTGGCCGAGTTGAAGTAGGTGACGTAAGGGCGAACCTTGAGCATCAGGTCCTTAGCTTTCTCATAGTCGGCCGGGTTCTGGCTGTTCGGGTCCAGGCCCAGGTAATGCAGGGCCAGCGGCAGGATTTCCGATGGCGAATCGAGCATCGCCACGCCACATGATTTCAGCTTCTCCATGTTCTCCGGTTTAAACACCAGATCCCAACTGTCTACTGGCGCATTCTCGCCGAGCGCCGCCTTGACCTTGGCCGGGTTGAAACCGATCAGCACCGTGCCGACCATGTAGGGCACGCCGTACTGGTTGCCGGGGTCGTTGGCGTCGAGCAGCTTGAGCAGCGCCGGGTCCTGGTGACTCCAGTTCGGCAACTTGGACTTGTCGAGTTTCTGGAACACGCCGGCCTTGATCTGGGTATCGAGGAACTGGTTCGACGGCACCACCAGGTCATAGCCGGAGTTGCCGGTCAGCAGTTTGGCTTCGAGGGATTCGTTGGTGTCGAAGGTGTCCCAGGTCACTTTGATGTTGCTTTTGGCGGCGAAATCCTTGGGCACCGACGGCAGGATGTAATCCGCCCAGTTGTACACCCGCAGTTCGCGCTGTTCGGCCTGTACGGCGCTGACCAGCAGCGTCAGCCCGCAAACAGTAGCGCCCAGAATGCGTTTCATCGTGACCATGTTGTGTTTCCCCGAATGCAGCGTGAGTCGATGGTTTTTATGTTCTGTACACGGCAGCGGCTTGCAAATCAGCCAAGGGCAAGGAAGGTGCAGCATTTTGTTGTGGCTTCGATTCTTGCTGACAGCGTAGACGCGGCACAGTAGCCCGTTGGCCAAAAGGGGATCGAAACGGCCAATTTGCATGACCGCCGGGATGCGGAAACAACAATGCCCGACGAAGTGCCGGGCATTGTTTGAGCAGCCTGCGAAGGATCAGTCGGTAAAACCCAACCGCGCCGCCCTGCTCTGCTGGGTCTGTCCACGGGTCGCCAGGCAGTAATACAGCGGGCATGTCACGATCAGGCCGACCAGCCACGACAGGTCAGCACCGTCCACCAGATTGGCGTACGGCCCGACGTACAGCGACGTGTTGGCGAATGGCAGCTGCACGATGATGCCGATGAAGTAGGCAATGATCGCGTGCAGGTTGAAGCGCCCATAAATGCCGCCATCAGCGCGGAAGATCGAGGCGATGTCATAGCTGCCGCGCTTGATCAGGTAGAAGTCGATCAGGTTGATCGACGCCCACGGCACCAGCACCAGCAGCAACGCCAGAATTAATCCGATGAATTCGGAAATGAAATCCGCCGACGCGCCCAGCGCTACAACGCAGCATCCCGCCAGCACCACGCTCGACAGGATCACCCGCACCTTGATGCTCGGCGTCCACTGGCTGGCGAAGGTCTGGATCGAGGTGATGATCGACAGTACCGCGCCATACAGATTCAGCGCGTTATGGCTGATGATGTTGAGCAGGAACAGCACCATCAGAATTGGCCCCAGCCAACCGGTGGACTGCTTGACCGCCGCCATCGCCTCGGTGCCTTCCGGGGTCGCCAACACCGCCACCGTGCCGAAGGTGAACGACAGAATCGTGCCCAGCGTGGCGCCCAGATAAGTCGCGATAAATGGTCTGCCTATCCCGATGTCCGCTGGCAGGTAACGGGAATAGTCCGAGACGTACGGCGAAAAGCTGATCTGCCAGATGATCCCCAGCGATACCGTCGCCAGCCATCCCGAGAGATTGAAGCTGCCACGGGTAAAGAAGTCCGCCGGCAACTCATGGGCAAAGATGTAGATGAACCCGGCCAGCAGCGCACTGCCCATCACCCAAGTGCCGATGCGGTTGAGCGTGTGGATGAAGTTGTAGCCAATCACGCCAATGGCCGTGGCGCTGAGGGCGCCGATCAGAATGCTCAACGGCGCCGGCACCGACGGCGCAATACCGACGATGGATTTGCCGGCCAGCACGATGTTGGAAATGAAGAAGCCGATATAGATGATCGCCGCGAAGAACACGATCAACAGCGCACCGTAACGCCCGAACTGGCCACGGCTCTGGACCATTTGCGGAATGCCCATGCGCGGGCCTTGCGCCGACGCCAGGGCGATCACCACCCCGCCGATCATGTGCCCCAGCGCAATCGCCAGCAGCCCCCAGAACAGGTCGAGATGAAACACCTGGACCACCATGGCGCCGGTGACGATGGGCAGTGGCGCAATGTTGGTGCTGAACCAAAGGGTGAACAGGTCGCGGGCCTTCCCGTGGCGTTCCGCGAGTGGGACGTAGTCGACCGTGTGATTCTCGATCAACGGATCTTGCCGGGACATCTGGGACATATAAATGAACTCGATTGGGTCTGTTCTTATCGTTGTATGAAGCCAAACCGGGGTGCTTCGTGGCCGCCCCTCAGATGCAGACCATATTATGGTATTCCAACATTTTCACAAGACTGATCCGCTGTTTGCGACGGCATCTGATCCGGCATCCTCCCTGATACCCAGCGTTCACGGCTACAGCAAAGCCCCGTAAATGCTGAGTTTCCGACGGATGAACCACGTTTATCGTTTCACCAAAAAAGCGCTTGCAATCGATGTATTACGGTATACCATCAGACCCATAAACACATAAAAACACGCTTCACCGCACTCGAGGATTGACCAATGATCGATGCTGCCGTCTACAAACAAGTCATGGGCTCGTTCCCGTCCGGCGTTACCGTCATCACCACGCTGGATGACGACGGCCAGATCGTCGGTCTGACCGCCAGCGCCTTCAGCTCGCTGTCGATGGACCCGGCCCTGGTGCTGTTCTGCCCCAACTACAGTTCCGATTCCTACCCTGTCCTGATCAAGAACAAACGCTTTGCCATTCACGTCCTGTCCGGCGGTCAGCAAAGCGAAGCCTACGCGTTCGCCCGCAAAGGCAAGGACAAGGCGCAGGGCATCGAATGGACGCTGAGCGAACTGGGCAACCCGATCCTGGCCAACGCGACAGCTATCATCGAATGTGAGCTGTGGCGCGAATACGAAGGCGGCGACCACGCGATCATGGTCGGCGCGGTGAAAAACCTCATCGTCCCTCAGCAAGACGCCGGCCCGCTGGTGTATTGCCACGGCAAGATGGGCGCCCTGCCCGCCTTCGCCTGACCCGCACGATTGCACTTAAACAGGCCGGCAAGCGACCGGCCGACTCCCAAGAGATTCGAGGTAGTGTCATGAAATTTTCCCTGTTCGTACACATGGAGCGCTGGGACGAAAGCGTCAGCCACCGTCAACTGTTCGAAGACCTGACCGAACTGACGTTGATGGCCGAGGCCGGCGGTTTCAGCACCGTGTGGATCGGCGAACACCACGCGATGGAATACACCATCTCGCCGAGCCCGATGCCGCTGCTGGCCTACCTCGCGGCCAAGACCACCACCATTCACCTGGGCGCCGGCACCATCATCGCGCCGTTCTGGCACCCGCTGCGGGTCGCCGGTGAATGCGCCTTGCTCGACGTGATCAGCAATGGCCGGATGGAAGTGGGCCTGGCGCGTGGCGCCTATCAGGTGGAATTCGATCGCATGGCCGGCGGCATGCCCGCCTCAAGCGGTGGTCAAGCGCTGCGGGAAATGGTCCCGGTGGTGCGCGCGCTGTGGCAAGGCGACTACGCCCACAACGGCGAGATCTGGAAATTCCCCACCTCCACCAGCGTGCCGAAACCGATCCAGAAGCCAAACCCGCCGATGTGGATCGCCGCCCGCGACCCGGACTCGCACAACTTCGCCGTGGCCAACGGCTGCAACGTCATGGTCACGCCGTTGATGAAGGGCGACGAAGAAGTCCTAGACCTGAAGAACAAGTTCCAGACTGCGCTGGACAACAATCCGGATGTACCGCGTCCGCAATTGATGGTGCTGCGTCATACCCACGTGCATTCAGTGGATGACCCGGAAGGCTGGAAGGTTGGCGCGAAAGCCATCTCACGTTTCTATCGCACGTTCGATGCGTGGTTCGGCAACAAGGAAGTGCCGGTGAACGGCTTCCTGGCACCAAGTCCGGAAGAGAAGTTTGCCGGGCGGCCGGAGTTTGAACTGGAGAGCCTGCACAAGACCGCCATGATCGGCACGCCGGAAGAGATAATTCCGCGGATCAAGTACTACCAGGAACTTGGAGTGGATGAGTTCAGTTTCTGGTGCGACAACAGTTTGCCGCATGCGGAGAAGAAGAAGTCGCTGGAGTTGTTTATCAAGCATGTGGTGCCGGCGTTCAGATAGACCTGCCGCCCGGCATACAAAAACGCCCCGAGATGTTCGGGGCGTTTTCGTATGCGGTTCAGCTCAGGGATGGAGACAACGATGACTCTGCCGGATCAGTCGCTAATACTGGTAATCCAGAAAGAAAAATACGGCGTATAGAAAGAAGGCAAAGGCTGCCAACGCAGCACGCCACTCGGGATCTGCATCTCTTCCCAACCCACCCGGGGCAATGGAAATGCTCGCACCGCAGAAGTAGCAATAGACCCCCTGCGCAAACCACAGCTGAACCGCGAGCACAGTGAAAAAACGTCCCCAACTGCCATTGAACTGAAAATAACCATTTATGAGTGCCGCCGCCAACAAGGCAACACCTACACCGTGGCGATATTTGAAAAGCGCTGCAAATACGGAATTTGGGGGTTTACACATCAACCGCTCCATTAGCAGGATCGTGCCTGGGGTCTCGTTCCCAATAATGATGAAGAAAAGAACCGCCTCTTTTCATCTTTCCTTTCAAACCCTATAACCCGCGGACCTCATCAGAGCAAGCACGGTCACATCAAATTGTTTGTCAGACATTCCTCTAATTGATCTGACGCTTTTCCAATGCCATATCGCAGGCAGAACCTTACTGTCCAAGCGATCAAATCTCGTCAGGAAAACATTAGCTAATTCATACTTATCCATACCGGGATCAGCCTCTAGCACCCTATTTAATACCGTGCTTGGCAGTTTTCCCTCCAAAATTTCCATTAAAAATTTTGCAGTTTCCGAGGGTGACATATGCATTCCCATCAAATGCTAAAAGCATGAAACAAAATGTTTTCAGAACAAGAGTAGCATATTTATTAAATAGAATACTCCCTCCCAAGCTAGACCGCCATCAGCTTTGGCTCAGGGGTCTAAAATCATCAATTGACATGTTTTTACTTTTCAATAAAGACACGACAAAACCCGAATCGGAAGCCATAAAGAATTCCAAAGCATCATAAACTTTCCAACGATGCACCTCTGGATGATCAATTATCGAGAAAACATACTGCTTTAGTGGCGCCACGTATTAACATAAAAAGAGGACAGGTTTATTAAATCAAATAAATCAGCACTCTTTTGATTTCTTCCTCTTTTGTTTTTATTAAGACAACTCAAACGCCGAACGAACATATTCAGTGAGACCGACCAAATCCTCGTACGCGGCCGGACCCAGTGCAGGCTCATGAATCGACAAATAGACGGCAGCAGTCAGATTTGATTTTGAAGCAAAATCACTTACTTCCCAGAGCCTGGTGGGGGCTATCATCCAGTTAGTTCCAGGCAAACCTTCGCGTGCATTACCAACAAGCGACCACGATATCTTTCCCTTGTAGTCCTCCACCGTACTCCGCAACTTTTCAATATCACTCTCTCTGATATCTCTGAATCTGAAAGCAATGAATGGAAGAAAAGCAGAATGGTCCTCCCTCTGCATCTTACTACCCACCATCACATCCGGATAACGCTGCCGATACTTACGCCACTCCAAATCACCGATATCAGCAATAACATTCAAAAGGCGACCTTCATCATTTTCAATCTTCATAACTCAAAGACCTTTTAAATTATCTGAAATCTTAACACCCTCAGGATTCATCCCCTTGATGTGCTGTTCCCAATCACATTTTGGAATCGGATTTGAAGACAGGCGCGGATCGTATACATAGCGAAAAGCGGTCAGATTTATTTGATTAAATAGTTCTGACAACTTTCTGCCCTCTTTTCTGCCCTTTATTGACCTAGACCGCCATTAGCTTTGACTCAGAGGGCTAAAATCATCAATAGACATATTTTTACTTTCAATAAAGACACGACAAACTCCGAATCGAAAGTCATAAAAAACTCCAGAGCATCATAAATTCTCCAACGATGCACATCTGGATGATCAATTATCGACAAAAACAAAAGGGGACAAAACAAAAGGGGACACCCATTAGCCGGTCTCAAGTCAAGGTTAAAAGCCACCGCGCCCTGCAGTTTTCAACTGCAGGGTTTGCTCTCCAACT